>NZ_OY781882.1:0-25000 GCF_963677125.1 uncultured Desulfobacter sp.
CTTTTCGGGAGAAAATAGCCTGTACCTTAAACAACAAGACGGTGGCGGGTATTGGCTGCACAGCGGAGAAGGCCTTTTGACTCAACCGCCAAGTCGTTCACTTGATACTGCGTTTAAAGTCGTTAACAAAGGCGAAGGTGAATACAAATTAACCGGAAAAACAAAAGGAGTCGGTCGCCTGGATCTTTACATCTGGTGGTATACGAAAGCCGGAAAAGCGACCAGTGAATATGTCGGTCGATATTTTCTTCCCTCCGACTATAAGTATTTTGAACAAATATTTACGCTCCCGCCAGAGGCCGTCGAGTACCGGGTCGCTTTTTTTCTGCAAGGACAAAGAGAGTCAGAATCAGAGGTTTTTCTTGACGACATAAAGATAGAGCGACCAGAAGAGCAGCTGGTGAAACAAGCGACGGATACGCGTAATTGGATCTCAATGATTGTAAATGATTGTACGAACGAGTTTCATACAAAAAATGAAAAGGAACAAGCTAAGACTAATCCTCATAATGGAAATTCGCTGAACTGGACAAAATTGAGTTCAGGTTCGTTATTACCTGTACCTTATAACCCCAAAGAAAACAATGTCACACAGAATAAGCATACAGCTTATGTTAAACAGGCGTTTGAAAGACAATCTAATTTTTTGTCTCGAATCATCCCAATAATGGCTACAAAGACAAAAACTATAGATACCTGGTTATATAGTGGTTCCGGACGGATAGAGACATCTCCAAGCTGTTCCTTTGACTATTCTACTTTGGCCCCTTTCAATAATGACGCTATTTCAGAGTATAGATTGGCATTTTTGTTAAGAGGGTCTAATAATTTAACTCCTGCAGAGTGCTATATAGATGATGTCTATTTTGCGTATACGTTGCCGGCAGAATCTGATTCGTTGAACACGAATAAACGTAGGCAACTAATTAGGTGGGATTTTAAAACGGATGATCCAGTGACGCGTTGGACTGCTTCGGAAAATACTGTTAATAAATTGGCTATCATTGACAATGAACAGGGCTTTCTCAAATATAGTGCCCCTTCACTGAGTTTTTTGCTCAGTGATTTTAAAACAATATTAGGACTTGGAAAAAAAAAAAGAACGAGAATGTAATATATAGTGGCACAGGAAAACTGAATGTTGCCCCCAGTAGGAATGGAAATAGTGAGTTGAAATTAACTCCACGTTCCAAGATTGAATGCAAGATTTCAGCATTAGTTAAGGGTAAGGGTATACTGGAACCATATTTTTGGTGGTACAGTGATGCTGGCGTGGCAAAAAAAAAATGGTTAGGTGAATATTATTTGCCTTCAGAGTATAATCTTTTAGTTAATGACTTTATTATTCCGGTAGAAACAACAGAATATAATATACACCTACGCCTGAAAGGCCAATCCCAGGTGAGTCCCTTTCTCTGGTGGTATGACGGTAATGGTAAAGGGCATCAGATTGGTTTGGCTGATCCTATCCAAGTCGCTGATGAATTCCAAGATATTCATTTCTGCGGCGAATTACCTCCTGAGGCAGTTGAGTTTCGACTCGCCCTGGAAATGTCAGGAGGTTTTTTTGCCAAAAAGGAGTTGATAGTAGATGACGTCTCAATTTCTCTTGAACCAAGCAAAATTATAACAAGCGATAAGGACACGCGTAATTGGACTTCAATATACGCGACCGGTTTTGAAGCTTCAGATCCCATTAGTCCGCCCGGTTGGGGCACATATTCAGAGGGTCGTTCGATAGACTGGCCCTGGGGGCTATCCAAGGAAAGCTTTTCGGGAGAAAATAGCCTGTACCTTAAACAACAAGACAGTGGCGGGTATTGGCTGCACAGCGGAGAAGGCCTTTTGACCCAACCGCCAAGTCGTTCACTTGATACTGCGTATAAAGTCGTTAACAAAGGCGAAGGTGAATACAAATTAACCGGAAAAACAAAAGGCGTCGGTCGCCTGGATCTTTACATCTGGTGGTATACGAAAGCTGGAAAAGCGACCAGTGAATATGTCGGTCGATATTTTCTTCCCTCCGAGTATAAGTATTTTGAACAAATATTTACGCTCCCGCCAGAGGCCGTCGAGTACCGGGTCGCTTTTCTTCTGCGAGGACAAAGAGGGTCAGAATCAGCGGTTTTTCTTGACGACATAACAATAGAGAGACCAGAAGAGCAACTGGTGAAACAAGCGACGGATACGCGTAATTGGACCTCAATATACGAGACCGGTTTTGAAGCTTCTGATAGCATTAGTCCACCCGGTTGGGGCACATATTCAGAGGGGCGTTCGATAGACTGGCCCTGGGGGCTATCCAAGGAAAGCTTTTCGGGAGAAAATAGCCTGTACCTTAAACAACAAGACGGTGGCGGGTATTGGCTGCACAGCGGAGAAGGCCTTTTGACTCAACCGCCAAGTCGTTCACTTGATACTGCGTTTAAAGTCGTTAACAAAGGCGAAGGTGAATACAAATTAACCGGAAAAACAAAAGGCGTCGGTCGCCTGGATCTTTACATCTGGTGGTATACGAAAGCCGGAAAAGCGACCAGTGAATATGTCGGTCGATATTTTCTTCCCTCCGACTATAAGTATTTTGAACAAATATTTACGCTCCCGCCAGAGGCCGTCGAGTACCGGGTCGCTTTTTTTCTGCAAGGACAAAGAGAGTCAGAATCAGAGGTTTTTCTTGACGACATAAAGATAGAGCGACCAGAAGAGCAGCTGGTGAAACAAGCGACGGATACGCGTAATTGGATCTCAATGATTGTAAATGATTGTACGAACGAGTTTCATACAAAAAATGAAAAGGAACAAGCTAAGACTAATCCTCATAATGGAAATTCGCTGAACTGGACAAAATTGAGTTCAGGTTCGTTATTACCTGTACCTTATAACCCCAAAGAAAACAATGTCACACAGAATAAGCATACAGCTTATGTTAAACAGGCGGTTGAAAGACAAACTAATTTTTTGTCTCGAATTATCCCAATAATGGCTACAAAAACAAAAACTATAGATACCTGGCTATATAGTGGTTCCGGACGGATAGAGACATCTCCAAGCTGTTCCTTTGACTATTCTACTTTGGCCCCTTTCAATAATGACGCTATTTCAGAGTATAGATTGGCATTTTTGTTAAGAGGGTCTAATAATTTAACTTCTGCAGAGTGCTATATAGATGATGTCCATTTTGCGTATACGTTGCCGGCAGAATCCGATTCGTTGAACACGAATAAACGTAGGCAACTAATTAAGTGGGATTTTAAAACGGATGATCTATTGACGCGTTGGACTGCTTCCGAAAATACTATTAACAAGTTGGCTATCATTGACAATGAACAGGGATTTCTCAAATATAGCGCCCCTTCACTGAGTTTTTCGCTCAGTGATTTTAAAACAATATTAGGACTTGAAAAAAAAAAAAACGAGAATGTAATATATAGTGGCACAGGAAAACTAAATGTTGCCCCCAGTAGGAATGGAAATAGTGAGTTGAAATTAACTCCACGTTCCAAGATTGAATGCAAGATTTCAGCATTAGTTAAGGGTAAGGGTATACTGGAACCATATTTTTGGTGGTACAGTGATGCTGGCGTGGCAAAAAAAAAATGGTTAGGTGAATATTATTTGCCTTCAGAGTATAATCTTTTAGTTAATGACTTTATTATTCCGGTAGAAACAACAGAATATAATATACACCTACGCCTGAAAGGCCAATCCCAGGTGAGTCCCTTTCTCTGGTGGTATGACGGTAACGGTAAAGGGCATCAGATTGGTTTGGCTGATCCTATCCAAGTCGCTGATGAATTCCAAGATATTCATTTCTGCGGCGAATTACCTCCTGAGGCAGTTGAGTTTCGACTCGCCCTGGAAATGTCAGGAGGTTTTTTTGCCAAAAAGGAGTTGATAGTAGATGACGTCTCAATTTCTCTTGAACCAAGCAAAATTATAACAAGCGATAAGGACACGCGTAATTGGACTTCAATATACGCGACCGGTTTTGAAACTTCGGATTCCATTAGTCCGCCCGGTTGGGGCACATATTCAGAGGGGCGTTCGATAGACTGGCCCTGGGGGCTATCCAAGGAAAGCTTTTCGGGAGAAAATAGCCTGTACCTTAAACGACAAGACGGTGGCGGGTATTGGCTGCACAGCGGAGAAGGCCTTTTGACTCAACCGCCAAGTCGTTCACTTGATACTGCGTTTAAAGTCGTTAACAAAGGCGAAGGTGAATACAAATTAACCGGAAAAACAAAAGGCGTCGGTCGCCTGGATCTTTACATCTGGTGGTATACGAAAACTGGAAAAGCGACCAGTGAATATGTCGGTCAATATTTTCTTCCCTCTGAGTATAAGTATTTTGAACAAATATTTACGCTCCCGCCAGAGGCCGTCGAGTACCGGGTCGCTTTTTTTCTGCAAGGACAAAGAGGGTCAGAATCAGCGGTTTTTCTTGACGACATAACAATAGAGAGACCAGAAGAGCAACTGGTGAAACAAGCGACGGATACGCGTAATTGGACCTCAATATACGAGACCGGTTTTGAAGCTTCTGATAGCATTAGTCCACCCGGTTGGGGCACATATTCAGAGGGGCGTTCGATAGACTGGCCCTGGGGGCTATCCAAGGAAAGCTTTTCGGGAGAAAATAGCCTGTACCTTAAACAACAAGACGGTGGCGGGTATTGGCTGCACAGCGGAGAAGGCCTTTTGACTCAACCGCCAAGTCGTTCACTTGATACTGCGTTTAAAGTCGTTAACAAAGGCGAAGGTGAATACAAATTAACCGGAAAAACAAAAGGCGTCGGTCGCCTGGATCTTTACATCTGGTGGTATACGAAAGCCGGAAAAGCGACCAGTGAATATGTCGGTCGATATTTTCTTCCCTCCGACTATAAGTATTTTGAACAAATATTTACGCTCCCGCCAGAGGCCGTCGAGTACCGGGTCGCTTTTTTTCTGCAAGGACAAAGAGAGTCAGAATCAGAGGTTTTTCTTGACGACATAAAGATAGAGCGACCAGAAGAGCAGCTGGTGAAACAAGCGACGGATACGCGTAATTGGATCTCAATGATTGTAAATGATTGTACGAACGAGTTTCATACAAAAAATGAAAAGGAACAAGCTAAGACTAATCCTCATAATGGAAATTCGCTGAACTGGACAAAATTGAGTTCAGGTTCGTTATTACCTGTACCTTATAACCCCAAAGAAAACAATGTCACACAGAATAAGCATACAGCTTATGTTAAACAGGCGGTTGAAAGACAAACTAATTTTTTGTCTCGAATTATCCCAATAATGGCTACAAAAACAAAAACTATAGATACCTGGCTATATAGTGGTTCCGGACGGATAGAGACATCTCCAAGCTGTTCCTTTGACTATTCTACTTTGGCCCCTTTCAATAATGACGCTATTTCAGAGTATAGATTGGCATTTTTGTTAAGAGGGTCTAGTAATTTAACTTCTGCAGAGTGCTATATAGATGATGTCCATTTTGCGTATACGTTGCCGGCAGAATCCGATTCGTTGAACACGAATAAACGTAGGCAACTAATTAAGTGGGATTTTAAAACGGATGATCTATTGACGCGTTGGACTGCTTCCGAAAATACTATTAACAAGTTGGCTATCATTGACAATGAACAGGGATTTCTCAAATATAGCGCCCCTTCACTGAGTTTTTCGCTCAGTGATTTTAAAACAATATTAGGACTTGAAAAAAAAAAAAACGAGAATGTAATATATAGTGGCACAGGAAAACTAAATGTTGCCCCCAGTAGGAATGGAAATAGTGAGTTGAAATTAACTCCACGTTCCAAGATTGAATGCAAGATTTCAGCATTAGTTAAGGGTAAGGGTATACTGGAACCATATTTTTGGTGGTACAGTGATGCTGGCGTGGCAAAAAAAAAATGGTTAGGTGAATATTATTTGCCTTCAGAGTATAATCTTTTAGTTAATGACTTTATTATTCCGGTAGAAACAACAGAATATAATATACACCTACGCCTGAAAGGCCAATCCCAGGTGAGTCCCTTTCTCTGGTGGTATGACGGTAACGGTAAAGGGCATCAGATTGGTTTGGCTGATCCTATCCAAGTCGCTGATGAATTCCAAGATATTCATTTCTGCGGCGAATTACCTCCTGAGGCAGTTGAGTTTCGACTCGCCCTGGAAATGTCAGGAGGTTTTTTTGCCAAAAAGGAGTTGATAGTAGATGACGTCTCAATTTCTCTTGAACCAAGCAAAATTATAACAAGCGATAAGGACACGCGTAATTGGACTTCAATATACGCGACCGGTTTTGAAACTTCGGATTCCATTAGTCCGCCCGGTTGGGGCACATATTCAGAGGGGCGTTCGATAGACTGGCCCTGGGGGCTATCCAAGGAAAGCTTTTCGGGAGAAAATAGCCTGTACCTTAAACGACAAGACGGTGGCGGGTATTGGCTGCACAGCGGAGAAGGCCTTTTGACTCAACCGCCAAGTCGTTCACTTGATACTGCGTTTAAAGTCGTTAACAAAGGCGAAGGTGAATACAAATTAACCGGAAAAACAAAAGGCGTCGGTCGCCTGGATCTTTACATCTGGTGGTATACGAAAACTGGAAAAGCGACCAGTGAATATGTCGGTCAATATTTTCTTCCCTCTGAGTATAAGTATTTTGAACAAATATTTACGCTCCCGCCAGAGGCCGTCGAGTACCGGGTCGCTTTTTTTCTGCAAGGACAAAGAGGGTCAGAATCAGCGGTTTTTCTTGACGACATAACAATAGAGAGACCAGAAGAGCAACTGGTGAAACAAGCGACGGATACGCGTAATTGGACCTCAATATACGAGACCGGTTTTGAAGCTTCTGATAGCATTAGTCCACCCGGTTGGGGCACATATTCAGAGGGGCGTTCGATAGACTGGCCCTGGGGGCTATCCAAGGAAAGCTTTTCGGGAGAAAATAGCCTGTACCTTAAACAACAAGACGGTGGCGGGTATTGGCTGCACAGCGGAGAAGGCCTTTTGACTCAACCGCCAAGTCGTTCACTTGATACTGCGTTTAAAGTCGTTAACAAAGGCGAAGGTGAATACAAATTAACCGGAAAAACAAAAGGCGTCGGTCGCCTGGATCTTTACATCTGGTGGTATACGAAAGCCGGAAAAGCGACCAGTGAATATGTCGGTCGATATTTTCTTCCCTCCGACTATAAGTATTTTGAACAAATATTTACGCTCCCGCCAGAGGCCGTCGAGTACCGGGTCGCTTTTTTTCTGCAAGGACAAAGAGAGTCAGAATCAGAGGTTTTTCTTGACGACATAAAGATAGAGCGACCAGAAGAGCAGCTGGTGAAACAAGCGACGGATACGCGTAATTGGATCTCAATGATTGTAAATGATTGTACGAACGAGTTTCATACAAAAAATGAAAAGGAACAAGCTAAGACTAATCCTCATAATGGAAATTCGCTGAACTGGACAAAATTGAGTTCAGGTTCGTTATTACCTGTACCTTATAACCCCAAAGAAAACAATGTCACACAGAATAAGCATACAGCTTATGTTAAACAGGCGGTTGAAAGACAAACTAATTTTTTGTCTCGAATTATCCCAATAATGGCTACAAAAACAAAAACTATAGATACCTGGCTATATAGTGGTTCCGGACGGATAGAGACATCTCCAAGCTGTTCCTTTGACTATTCTACTTTGGCCCCTTTCAATAATGACGCTATTTCAGAGTATAGATTGGCATTTTTGTTAAGAGGGTCTAGTAATTTAACTTCTGCAGAGTGCTATATAGATGATGTCCATTTTGCGTATACGTTGCCGGCAGAATCCGATTCGTTGAACACGAATAAACGTAGGCAACTAATTAAGTGGGATTTTAAAACGGATGATCTATTGACGCGTTGGACTGCTTCCGAAAATACTATTAACAAGTTGGCTATCATTGACAATGAACAGGGATTTCTCAAATATAGCGCCCCTTCACTGAGTTTTTCGCTCAGTGATTTTAAAACAATATTAGGACTTGAAAAAAAAAAAAACGAGAATGTAATATATAGTGGCACAGGAAAACTAAATGTTGCCCCCAGTAGGAATGGAAATAGTGAGTTGAAATTAACTCCACGTTCCAAGATTGAATGCAAGATTTCAGCATTAGTTAAGGGTAAGGGTATACTGGAACCATATTTTTGGTGGTACAGTGATGCTGGCGTGGCAAAAAAAAAATGGTTAGGTGAATATTATTTGCCTTCAGAGTATAATCTTTTAGTTAATGACTTTATTATTCCGGTAGAAACAACAGAATATAATATACACCTACGCCTGAAAGGCCAATCCCAGGTGAGTCCCTTTCTCTGGTGGTATGACGGTAACGGTAAAGGGCATCAGATTGGTTTGGCTGATCCTATCCAAGTCGCTGATGAATTCCAAGATATTCATTTCTGCGGCGAATTACCTCCTGAGGCAGTTGAGTTTCGACTCGCCCTGGAAATGTCAGGAGGTTTTTTTGCCAAAAAGGAGTTGATAGTAGATGACGTCTCAATTTCTCTTGAACCAAGCAAAATTATAACAAGCGATAAGGACACGCGTAATTGGACTTCAATATACGCGACCGGTTTTGAAACTTCGGATTCCATTAGTCCGCCCGGTTGGGGCACATATTCAGAGGGGCGTTCGATAGACTGGCCCTGGGGGCTATCCAAGGAAAGCTTTTCGGGAGAAAATAGCCTGTACCTTAAACGACAAGACGGTGGCGGGTATTGGCTGCACAGCGGAGAAGGCCTTTTGACTCAACCGCCAAGTCGTTCACTTGATACTGCGTTTAAAGTCGTTAACAAAGGCGAAGGTGAATACAAATTAACCGGAAAAACAAAAGGCGTCGGTCGCCTGGATCTTTACATCTGGTGGTATACGAAAACTGGAAAAGCGACCAGTGAATATGTCGGTCAATATTTTCTTCCCTCTGAGTATAAGTATTTTGAACAAATATTTACGCTCCCGCCAGAGGCCGTCGAGTACCGGGTCGCTTTTTTTCTGCAAGGACAAAGAGGGTCAGAATCAGCGGTTTTTCTTGACGACATAACAATAGAGAGACCAGAAGAGCAACTGGTGAAACAAGCGACGGATACGCGTAATTGGACCTCAATATACGAGACCGGTTTTGAAGCTTCTGATAGCATTAGTCCACCCGGTTGGGGCACATATTCAGAGGGACGTTCGATAGACTGGCCCTGGGGGCTATCCAAGGAAAGCTTTTCGGGAGAAAATAGCCTGTACCTTAAACAACAAGACGGTGGCGGGTATTGGCTGCACAGCGGAGAAGGCCTTTTGACTCAACCGCCAAGTCGTTCACTTGATACTGCGTTTAAAGTCGTTAACAAAGGCGAAGGTGAATACAAATTAACCGGAAAAACAAAAGGCGTCGGTCGCCTGGATCTTTACATCTGGTGGTATACGAAAGCCGGAAAAGCGACCAGTGAATATGTCGGTCGATATTTTCTTCCCTCCGACTATAAGTATTTTGAACAAATATTTACGCTCCCGCCAGAGGCCGTCGAGTACCGGGTCGCCTTTTTTCTGCAAGGACAAAGAGGGTCAGAATCAGCGGTTTTTCTTGACGACATAACAATAGAGAGACCAGAAGAGCAGCTGGTGAAACAAGCGACGGATACGCGTAATTGGACCTCAATATACGAGACCGGTTTTGAAGCTTCTGATAGCATTAGTCCACCCGGTTGGGGCTCATATTCAGAGGGGCGTTCGATAGACTGGCCCTGGGGGCTATCCAAGGAAAGCTTTTCGGGAGAAAATAGCCTGTACCTTAAACGACAAGACGGTGGCGGGTATTGGCTGCACAGCGGAGAAGGCCTTTTGACTCAACCGCCAAGTCGTTCACTTGATACTGCGTTTAAAGTCGTTAACAAAGGCGAAGGTGAATACAAATTAACCGGAAAAACAAAAGGCGTCGGTCGCCTGGATCTTTACATCTGGTGGTATACGAAAGCCGGAAAAGCGACCAGTGAATATGTCGGTCAATATTTTCTTCCCTCTGAGTATAAGTATTTTGAACAAATATTTACGCTCCCGCCAGAGGCCGTCGAGTACCGGGTCGCCTTTTTTCTGCGAGGACAAAGAGGGTCAGAATCAGCGGTTTTTCTTGACGACATAACAATAGAGAGACCAGAAGAGCAACTGGTGAAACAAGCGACGGATACGCGTAATTGGACCTCAATATACGAGACCGGTTTTGAAGCTTCTGATAGCATTAGTCCACCCGGTTGGGGCTCATATTCAGAGGGGCGTTCGATAGACTGGCCCTGGGGGCTATCCAAGGAAAGCTTTTCGGGAGAAAATAGCCTGTACCTTAAACGACAAGACGGTGGCGGGTATTGGCTGCACAGCGGAGAAGGCCTTTTGACTCAACCGCCAAGTCGTTCACTTGATACTGCGTTTAAAGTCGTTAACAAAGGCGAAGGTGAATACAAATTATCCTAACAGGTCTTTTTTCAGTTAGATTGGTTTGTTGTTGGCAGATTTTACCGATGGGCCAAACGGCTCAGTCAGCGTAGCAGCAAGTGTCTGACACCGAACACGTGGAAAATACTCAAAAAGAAAGGCCTTGAGTTTTTCGTTGTAACAAAGACTGGCCATGTGAAGGGTATGACGTGAAGAAACAAAACAGAGCCGGATGGGGGAAAACCTCATGTCCGGAATCGAAGAGGGGAGGCTGGATAAGTCATGCGGCGAAGCCTGCCTCCTACTCTACTTTGATTCATATGCTTGCACAAAAGACCGGCCTCCTGAAAGAAATCTGCAGAATTCAAAGTATAGGGACTTGTACGCCTGTCTTATGACAAATGGCGGCAAGAATAATAGCTCAAACGGCTGATTGCTCATGAGTATTATATTTTTGGAAACACGCTTGTTTTGGGCCTAATTACTATGGGAATGCTTGGACTTAAATGATCAAAAACGAGGTAACTTAATGGCTGTAAAAAATAATACGTTGAATGATGACAGTTCAATCATAAGTATTTTTGAGGTTTTAATGATAATCAAGAAAAGGATTTTATTTGTTTTCTTTATTATATTGATAATTGTAGGAGGCTTTTGGTTATATTCCCTTTATGCTCCAAGAGTGTATTGTGTCTCCGGTTATGCTCAAAAACATTTTTATTTTATGAATTCAAATATTGACAACAGCGGCGAGAAGGGAGTGGGATTGTTGAATATAAAACTGCCGTTGGAAATGCTGCAGACTTTATCGCAACAACAGCAGGCCGAAAAACTATTGATAGACGTTAAATTAATGGAAGATATTAAACGCGTTACGGTCTCGGTAAAAGACAGCACTGCATTAAAAATAGAAATTCTGACATTGAATGTTTCATCTGGAGAACGGCTTTTATCTGCGTATCAGGGCTATATTAATAATTTACCCATTGTTAAACGATATTTGGCTTTTTGGGAAAAAATAATTAACCTGGAACATGAAAAACTGGCTGAGTTACTTGAAAAAAATCCCGGGGACATGTTCCAACCGGGTGATAAAGTCGTTATTTCCGAGTTGTATTCTTCATTGTACTCAATGGAGAAAGAATATATCAAAACACCAATTGTCCTTACGGAGATAGAAAAGGGGCTATTCATATTTGGTGACGTTTACAAATCCGGCCTGCCGATAAAGCCCCAAAAAGGAGTTTTGCTTTTTGCAGGTGTTGTTATTGGTGTTCTTAGTGGAATATTGGGCGCATTCTTCATAGAATGGCTGGCTATAGTAAAAATAAAGTACAAATCCCAAATGGATTAATTAATTTATGTTTAAAATTGAGATTAGTCCATTTTTTAAAAACATCCTTTCAACAACGGTAGCCTCCTTTTGTGTTACAGCATCGCTTATTTTAACAACTAGAATCCTTGCTACCGGCCTGGGACCGGATGAGTTTGGTGTTTATTCTTTGGCCAGGCGGTTTATTGCGAACATGTCTCCTTTAATCCTATTGTCCATGGGCGTTTCTTTGAGACGATATGTCGCTATGAGTTTTACAGAAAACGATCATCGTACTTATATAATGGCTGCTGTGGTATCTGTCAGTGTTTTAATCTTTCTATTGTTATCATTCAGTTGGTTAGGCGGAAGATCGATAACCCGTCTGGTATTCTCTGATAAGGCCTATATCAATACTTTCTATGCATCTGTAATTTTTATGGGGTGTTATTGTTATTGGGTGATTACCTCTGCTTCTCTTTTTGGTATGCAAAAAGTTAGAACGGTAAACTTTTATCAGCTCTTAATCGGTGGGGCTTTACCTTTGGTGGTTGCTTCTATTTTTGCCGATTCACAGTCTTCTTCAAAAATATTAATGTATATTGGTTTGGGGAATTTAATTTGCCTGGTCGTACTTGTGCCGGAATTGTTTAAAGGGTTAAAATCGACCATGAATATTAAGAAGGAACTGGTTCATTCTTTTTCTGTTCTATCCAAATATGGACTGCCAAGGGTGCCGGGGGACTTTCTTTTTGCCGGATTATTTTCTTTAGGGCCTTTTCTGGCCTCTTATTTCGGTAGTGTAAAACAAGCCGGTTTTTTTGTGATTGCACAGTATATATTTCGTGTCATGGAGGCCGCAATAAGCGCTTTTGGTCAGGTTGCAATTCCGAAAATCGCTCAACTGGTTGTTCAAAACAAAACGGAATTTTTAAAACACCAAATTGAGAATTTGGTTGTAATGGTTTTTCATATGGGGCTTTTTACCACTATTCATCTTTCTATCTGGGCAGATGAAATTGTACTGTCCTGGCTTGGTAATGAGTATAGACCTAGCATTGCAATCATTCAGGTTATAATTATTTCATTGGGCCCTTATCTGGCCTACGTGTTATTGCGATCAGTTATTGATGCCGTTGAAGTTCGTGCGGTAAATACGATGAACCTGTTCATCTCCTTGACGTCGGCAGTCGTGAGTTCTTTTGTTTTTCATTGTTTCGGATTTCAGGTGATTGGATTAGCCGCGGGTTCTGCTATTGGGTACTCAGTCTTGGGAATTTTGACCATTTTATTTTTAGCAAGAAGGTTCAAAATAAGACGATCCAATTTTTTATTTTGGCCAAGTTTGGTGATAAATATCAGTTTGGCCTTGGTCTCATTTTTTGTGAAATTTTTTTTGGCTGGATCACAATCATTTTTATATTCAATTTTGGGTGGACTGTTGGTGGAAGGGGTTATTTTGGGTGCTTATTTGATAACCCTATATAATATGAATACAGGCTGGCTCCTGGAAATAAGAAAAAGAGTAGTCAGATAACTAACGGGGTCCTGTTTGATCTAAAAGTTAAGATAAGCGCAAATACAAATGCGAGACCTTGATCTTATAAAAAAAAGTAGCCTTATAACGGCGATAGTATTGGTATTATATCGAATTTCCCTTGATTTTTCATATTATTTTATTATTTCAAGGGTATGGGAATATATTGGGTTCGAATTGAAACTGAATATAATCAAATTAATTGAATCCTACGTTTTGATGGGTGGGATGCTTTTAAGCATGCCCCAAGAAAAATGCCGGCTGTCGACAATAATGATTTGGGTGTTTATTCTGACCGCCTACATTCCAATGCTTACTCTTTTTGCAATGAAAGATGAGTCTCGGCTATTCCTTTACTGGGTGTCAGTTTATTGGTTAATTATTTTTGTGATTGTCCGGCTACCCAATATTTCTTTTGTACGTTTATACGAATCAAAATTTATATTATATTTATGTTCTTTGGTTATTTTATTTTTGACCTGTTTTTTTATGATTCGCTATGTTGGCTTTTCATTTAATTTAAATTTAGCCAGAGTTTATGAAGTCCGGGAACAGTTCTCCGCCGAATCAATCCCTATTGTGGGGTATCTGTTTAAGTGGGCGTGCTATGTAATTATTCCCTTTCTTTTTTCTTTGTTTTGGATTCAAAAGCGCTGGATTGCCTTAGGATGTATCGTTGCCCTTCAAATTTTTATGTTTTCCGGTACAGGGAATAAAACATTCCTTTTTTCTTTGGTTTGGGTAGTTGCATTAATGTGGGCTTTGAAGAAGGACCTTCCTTTAATTTACCTGACAATGGGGTTCTCTTTTATTGTGATTGCCGGAGTCCTTTCATATATATGTATTGGAGATGTTTGGGTATCTTCTCTCTTTACACGTCGAACACTATTGGCTCAGCCAATGCAGTATTTTTTTTATCACGATTTTTTTTCACAACATCCTTTTGTACATTTATCCGGCCATTCTTTTTTTAAGGCCTTTAGCAATTATCCTTATGATATGTCACCTGCAAAAATGATTGGAAGTATTTATTATGGAAATCCAGAAAATAATGCAAACACCGGACTTGTTGGCGATGCTTTTATGAATTTTGGCTTTTTAGGATTGATTATGTGGTCAATGGTCACAGGAATGATGATGAAGCTTATAGACTCGTTATCAGAGGGGATGGATATTAGAGTCGCTGCGTCAGTTATTGCAATGCCTATAATTACTCTCACAAATAGCGCGTTACTAACCAACCTATTAACACATGGGCTTGCTGTAGCGTTGCTGGTTTTATATTTTGCAACTAAAAGCAGTTTTAAATTTAACTGTAATCAGGTATACTCCCGCCTGCTCTAATTGCAGTTGTTTAGAATGGCTTTTTGCACGACAGATTATTGGGGAAAGCGTAGCTAATGCAGAAGATTTGTCATATTTCAACGGTTCATCCAGCGTTTGATGTCCGCATCTTCGAAAAACAACTGAGAACCTTGAAAGATAAAGGATACACAGCTCATTTAATCATTCAATATAAAAAGGACGCTATTGTTCATGGAATCAAAATCCATGCACTTCCTAAACCCAAGAATAGAATTCATAGAATAATATGGCTTCCTATTGTTGCGTTTAAAAAGGCCTTGGATACCGGTGCCGACCTCTTTCATTTTCATGACCCGGAGTTTATACCGATGGGTTATCTGCTAAAGTTGATTGGAAAGAAGGTGATTTATGATGTCCATGAAGATACTCCTAAGCAGATGCTTGGAAAACCCTATGCTAACAGAACAGTGCTTAAAGTTTTTTCAGCAATTGTTGCAATGCTTGAAAATTATGCAGCTAAGCGATTTGATGCGGTCGTCACGGCCACTCCTTTTATAAATAAACGGTTTTCTACTTTGGGTTGTAATGCTATTGATGTAAACAATTTTCCAATATTGGGCAACGGGACAGGTCCTGTTGTTAATTGGACGGATAAAGAAACCGCTGTATGTTATATTGGTGCGATATCAGCTATTCGAGGAATTGTAGAAATGGTTACCGCTGTAGAATTAGCCGACGTCCGTTTATTGTTGGGAGGGCGGTTTAATTCTGTAGCTCTTCGGAATCAGGTGCTGAAAATGAAGGAATGGGAGCATGTGAATGAGCTTGGACAAATTCCTTGGGATGAAATCGGTAAAGTACATGCCCGTTCTATAGCAGGACTCGTTCTTTTTCATCCACAACCGAATCATACCGATGCACAACCTAATAAAATGTTTGAGTATATGGGGGCAGGCATTCCAGTGATTGCATCGAATTTTGTTCTGTGGAAAGAGATTGTTGAAGGAAACAATTGCGGGATTTGTGTTGATCCTTTAGATCCCTGCGCTATTGCTTGTGCTATAAATTGGATGTGTGAACATCCGAACATAGCTATGAACATGGGTGAGAATGGGAAAAAAGCAGTTAACGAAAAATATTGTTGGCAGAGAGAAGGTCAAAAGTTATTAAAACTTTATCAGGAGGTTTTGTTTGATACTAGCATATCATCAATATAATAGTTTGCAAATTATTATATATGGGCAGGGCGAGTAATTATTCGTCCCGCTTTTTTCAGAGCAAAGTGTTTTTTCACATAACAGCCATGGACGGATCTATTCTCTAAACTTCCAGACTTAACCCACAACAAAATATGAAAGCAATTTAACAACTGATTGAAAGTTCCATATAAACAGCCATGGGCCGAGTTGACATCTTATCTGTCAGGTTTAGCCCAGAGCAAAGTTTTAGAAATCTTCGTAACTTACCCAGGCTTTCATATAAAAAAGTACTAAGCATTAGGCTGCATAACATATACTAAGACCGAGACATGCTCGAAGGGCTTCATTTAAAGTCCTTTAAGTTTCTTTTTATATGAAAGTCTTCAGTAACCAACTGGATTCTTTCTATCTTTGTTGTGGGCCAAAGTCTGGGTGGTGGTAGACCAAGGACGGCCCGTGGCCGTTATAAGAAACAAGCTTTTTGACGTAGGATGGATATTTAAATAAAGTAAAAAATAAATATGTTAATTTGGCTGTTACAAAGATCTGAACCGACTCCCCATGATAACAGCGGGGAACAGCGTCCTTTTAGAACTGGTATTATGGCGGAACTTTTTTCTGGGTTCGGCCATAAGGTCGTGTGGTGGACATCTACATTTGACCATTACAATAGATGCCAAAGATACGACCATGATTGTCGTATACAAGTTACTGAAAACTATTCGGTACAATATCTGAAAGGTTGTGGGTATAAAAGGAATATTTCGTTAGCAAGGATAAATGAAAATGTACAAATTGCAAGAAAATTTGCAAAGATAGCGAAACAGGAGAAATTGTTACCTGATATCATTGTAGCATCCATGCCTACGGCAGAGCTTGCTTATAAAGCTATTAGATTCGCAAAGCCATATGGTATACCTGTTGTCCTTGATGTGCGGGATCTCTGGCCTGATTTTATTTATGAGTCTGTTCCGACATTACTCAAACCTTTGGCACGTATTGGATTGTCATCTTTAATACGGAAAACGCATTGGGTTTTTAGTAATGCAGATGCAATTATTAGCATTACAGATGATTTACTGGATTGGGGTGTGAGCTATGCGGGCAGAAAAAGAGAACCGCATGACTGTGTTTTCCCTATGGGATATATTAAAAGAAAACTCAGTAATAAGGAAAAAAAAATAGGCAATGTATTCTGGGAATCTCACAATGTTGGTGATAACGATGGTGTTTTAAATGTTATTTTTGTTGGCACTCTCAGTTCCTCTTTTAATTTATCGGAGGTTATCGAGGCGGCACGTTTACTTGAAGAACGTTGTATCCCGGTTCGTTTTGTTATATGTGGCAAGGGTATCCAGTCATCCTCATTGAAAAAAAGGTGTGCTTCATTGAATAATGTTATTATGCCGGGATGGATAAATGATATTCAAATACGTACATTATTGGATCGTGCCCATATTGGCCTTGCGCCATATATTGATTCGCCAAGTTACATCAAGAGTGTGCCAAACAAGCCGGCTGAATACCTGTCTGCAGGTCTCTCTGTCGCGACTAGCTTGGCCACAGGCCCGCTTGTTAAGCTTATTGGTAAATATCAGTGTGGTTTTCAGTACATGAACAATAGGGAAATATTAGCTGAAAAACTTACGGAATGCACTAACGCTAATGACAACATGCTGAAGAAAACTAAAAGAAATGCACTTCAAGTTTACGAGTCGTTTCTAAATGGAGAAAAAATATATTTGGACATGATTAGTTACCTTGAAAAAATTGTTAACACAAATAAAAAATTGAAGATCACGACTTCTTATTCATCAAATTGAGATTATTATCATGAAAGAACCTCAACACGTTTATCAACCATCGGCTATTGCACGTATTGCACGTATTGTAATCCCAGTTCTTCAGTTTGTCTTGCCATCGGCATTGTATAAATTTATTTATAATTTTTTGTATACTTCGTATAAAAAGGTTTTGTACTGGTCATACTGGTTGCAAGTTATAAAGACTCATTTTTCAGGAGATACAAGCAAGATATTAAGAGCGCAAATGACAAAACGTCTACTTCCCTACACTATGGGGGGGCACAAAGCTCTTGAGAATGCTTTTGATGTTGTAACATTGGCAGAACAACGAAATATTTCAGGCGCAATTGTGGAGTGTGGAGTTGCAGAGGGCGGTACTGCCGCTATGATGGCTTTAAGAAGCGATGGCTTGGGTACCGGAGTTCGTATTAAGTGGTTTTTTGATTCTTATGAAGGCCTACCTGAACCAACAATAGATGATTATAAAAATGGGGCTACTGGACATTTTATTCGTCCATTACCTAAAGGTTCTTGTTTAGGTACTCTCGAACAAGTAAGTGATTTATTGTTTAATACGCTTGGGCTTGATTCTGGGAAAATACATCTTGTCAAAGGATGGTTTCAGGATACAGTGCCTATTTATCGGGAAAAAGTCGGAAAGATTGCTGTGTTGCGTTTGGATGGTGATTGGTATGAGTCAACTAAAATCCCTTTGGAAAATTTTTATCCTCAAGTTTCGCCTGGTGGCTTTATTATTATAGATGACTATGCAACTTGTTTTGGATCCAGAAAAGCCACTGATGAATTTCGTAGTTTCAATCATATTACCACCCCGTTAAACCCAGATGGTCGCGGTGGGGTTTGGTTTGAAAAACCTGCACATTAGAAGTTATCTCCAATAAAAATGTTTTTTTCTATGCAGAACCAACTTTTTAATGATAATGATGTAAAAGAATACCTTGAAAGGCATCCTGATGCTGTTCAGTTATGGCTAAACAGAAAGCATCCGTATAATTACCTTTTTAAACGGTTGCCTGATTTTGTTTTGGCTGCGCTTTTAATCATTTTATTATTACCTTTATATTTTATTATTGGAATTGCCATTAAAATGGATTCATCTGGTCCTATTTTTTATCGTGGTCTGCGTGGCGCATATCATGGAGAATCATTTCGAATTTTTAAATTCCGCTCAATGGTTAACGGGGCTGAACGGCTTGGGGGTGGGACCACTGCATTAAATGACGAGCGTATTACTAAAATTGGTACGTTTTTACGAAAAACAAAACTTGATGAAATTCCGCAGCTGTTCAATATTTTATTAGGTGATATGAGCTTTGTTGGTCCTCGCCCGGAATTGCTTCAATATACTGAAAATTATAGGGGCGCAGAAAAATTAATTCTCCAAGTCCGTCCTGGATTGACAGATGTCAGTTCGCTAAATTTTATTTCGTTAGATGAAATTGTTGGTTGTTATAATGCAGATGAAGTTTATGAGCGAATGGTTTTAGAACGGAAAAATTTATTACGTATTGGTTATGTCCTTTTTCAGTCTCCAATTTTAGATATCAAATTATTTTGTTTAACATTGTTTTGTGTAGTTAAGCGGCTGATAGTTTTTGTTGGCAGGTTATGAGGAAAGATTAATGGAGTCTGTTTGTTTATCAGGGACCGATATTCATGTCCCACGATTATGCGTGGGGGGGTGCCCAATGGGAATGCACGGATGGGGCGATGTGTCCAGAAAGGAGTTAATTGATTCCATTCATGCTGCGCTAAATATTGGCCTAAATTTTTTTGATACTGCGGATATTTATGGGATAGGCGAAGCGGAAAAAATATTAGGACTTGCCTTGTTAGGTAAACGAAATCAAGCTGTTATTAATTCGAAATTTGGGGTCAGGCGTTCCCCTCGCGGGGAAACCTATTATGATAATTCTCCTCAATGGATGCAAACTGCCTTAGAAGAAAGCTTGAAGCGGTTAAGAACTGACTATATTGATATGTATCAGGTACATTATAGAGATGATGAAACGCCATTGGAAGCAGTGGTTGAAATTTTAGAGGAATTTAAGAACCAAGGGAAGATAAGGTGTTACGGATTGTCGAATATATCGGGCAAAGATCAGAAAGAGCTTGAAATTGCAGCGGAAAAAATTTGTAGTTTTCAAAATGAATATAGTTTAGCTAAGCGTGATTATGAAAAAGACATTCTTGATTTATGTGAAAATTTTTCAATGACCCCTATGACTTGGGGCAGTCTGGGACAGGGCATTCTTACCGGAAAATATGGAAGTAAGGTCTTGTTTAATCGCGATGATCGTAGATCTCGTTCAGCTTATGTAAATTTTCATGGAGATAAACTTAAACACAACCTTAGGATTGTAGACAAGATGCGAGTAATTGCTGAGGATCATCAAGTGTCGATAGCATCGGTGGCTATTCGCTGGGTGCTCGACCATATTCCTGGCTCTATTGTCATTGCAGGAGTCAAGAAGCCGCAACAGCTCAGAGATAATTATAGTGCTCTTGGTTGGCAACTTTCTCCATTGGAAATGAAAACTCTTGATTCTGTAAGTAACTACTAATTCTTGAATTTATTAAAATTGTCCGATCCATATTTATTGAATATTCCGATATAAAATAGGTATACATTAAGAATGGAAACCACTAAATTAGCTAAGCGAATTCGAATTCATGCGTTGAATATGACTAGTCTTGGAAAAAGTTCACATATAGCTTCTGCATTAAGTATGGCTGATATTTTAGCTGTTCTTTATGGCGGTTTTTTAAATGTTGATCCAGAGAATTTCCGCAAACCGGATCGGGATAGATTTATCCTGAGCAAAGGACATGCTGGCGCTGCTGTATATGCAGCACTTGCTGAAACTGGTTTTTTCCCTGTAGAGAAATTAAAAACACACTATAGTGACGGTTCTGATTTAAGTGGGCATGTAAGTCATAAAGGCATACCGGGAGTGGAATTTTCTACTGGTAGCCTTGGACATGGGCTTGGCGTTGGTGCGGGAATGGCATTGGCCGGCAAACTATCTGGAAAAAAATATCGGGTTATCGTTTTGCTTTCCGATGGCGAGTGCGATGAAGGGTCAAACTGGGAGGCAATTTTGTTTGCTGCCCATCATCAACTTGAAAATTTGATTGCTATAGTGGATTACAATAAATATCAGGCATTGGCAACCGTAGCGGCATCCCTTGATTTGGAACCCTTTGCCGATAAATGGCAAAGTTTTGGTTGGCAGGTCTACGAGGTTGATGGACATGACCATGGTGCATTGAAGAAACTGTTGGGAAAAGTCCCTGAAGAAAGGTTCAAGCCGACAGTCATTATTGCTCATACGCAGAAGGGGAAGGGCGTATCTTTTATGGAGAAGGATCCTGTCCTTTGGCATTACCGTACTGCCCAAGGCGATGAGTTTAACGCGGCTCTTAAAGAATTGGAGGAATCTTTATGAGAGATACATTTATTAAAGAGCTTAGCGAACAAGCATGTAATAACCCCAGAATTATGTTGGTTACAGGCGACCTCGGATTTGGCGTTTTTAATGATTACCGGGAACAATATTCAGCGCAGTTTTTAAATGCCGGCATAGCCGAGCAAAATATGACTGGTATTGCTACTGGTCTGGCTTTGGAAGGGCATATCGTCTTTACCTATTCAATTGCTAATTTTCCTACCTTACGCTGTCTGGAGCAGATTCGTAATGATGCATGCTATCACAATGCCGATGTAAAAATTGTTTCTATTGGAGGGGGGTTCAGTTACGGTGCTTTGGGGATTTCCCATCATGCAACCGAAGATCTGGCAATTATGCGTAGCCTTCCTGATTTAACAGTCGTCTCTCCATGTGGTTTATGGGAAACAGCCAATGCTACAAGAGCATTGGTGGATTTGCCCGGCACTTGTTTTTTAAGGCTTGATAAATCATTTGGGAACGATGCTCCGCTTGATGTGGAGGAAACGTTTGAACTTGGTCGAGCACGGGTGTTAAAAAAAGGTAAAGATGTATCCATTATAGTGACAGGTGGTATACTTGAAGAGGTTCAGCAAGCCGCTTATTTACTAGAAACATGTGGTGTTTCAGTACAAATTATAAGTGTTCACACGATAAAGCCTCTTGATCGAGGTATGATCATCAAAGCAGCTAAAGAGACAACTGCAATTGTGACGGTTGAAGAGCATACAATTTATGGTGGACTTGGTGGTGCTGTGGCGGAAGAATTGATGGATAATGGGGTTTATCCTGAAAGATTTTTAAGAATAGGCCTGGAGGCAGGGTTCTCATCAATTGTTGGCAGTCAGCAATATTTAAGAAAGCAATATGGCCTTGATGCGAAAACTATTGCTGAAAAAATAAAAAAATATTTTGGGTGAGCTCATTTGGACGGTTGAATTTTCGAATTTGCTGGTAACAAGAATTTTCTCTTAGGGCCATGGAAATACAAAGATCTACCGACAGAGCGCGGAGTTTTTATTTGTTTTCGAGCCCCTTTAATGAAAGCGTTGAACAAAAAAATGGTTTTTAGGGTTGATTGATGAGGATTAGAATATCACGAAATCTATTTATAGTTCTGCTGCTTGACATTCTTTTATTATGTGCATCCTTTTATTGTGCACATTTAATTCGTTACGATTTTATTAAAGAACAATGGTTTGATATTAGCTTTCTTCATCTGCTTCCTTATGTCTTGGGATGTAAAATTTTATTTTTTTATTTGTTTGATATATACAGGGGAATGTGGCGATATACGAGTCTTAGTGATCTAATCAATCTCATAAAGGCTTCAGTTTTTTCAACATTTATCATAATTGCTCTTGTTTTATATATAACTAGGTTTGAACATATTTCCAGGTCGGTATTTGTTATAGACTGGTGTCTAACGGTATTGTTTATCACTGGTCTGCGGCTATCCGTTCGTTTATGTTTTGAAGAATTTACAGGAAAGATTACGCTTCAAGATGTGAAGCTTGCCCTTCTCAAGATATTCCGAAAGAATACAGGGAAAGGAAGAGGTGCTTTAATTATAGGAGCTGGAGATTACGGCCAAAAAGTATGTAGGGAGTTCAATGAGAATCCTTCTGTAAAATCTCGTGTTTTGGGGTTTTTGGATGATGATCGTTCTAAGATCGGAAGGAAGATCCATGGGGTGCCGGTTCTGAATGAGATTGAAAGGGTGGGGCAGACCGTAAAATCAACCGGGGCTGAGGATGTTATTATTGCAATTCCAACCTTGAGCGCGGCCCGGCTGAGGCATATTGTAGACTTGTGCAAAAAGGCTGATGTAAATTTTAAGACCATTCCAAATTTGGGCGAACTGATCAACGGAAAGATTGATGTTACTTCAATTCGAAAGGTTGAATACAGGGATCTTCTGGGACGTGAGCCGGTAAAATTAGATCAAGAGCAGATCGGTAAATACCTTGGCGGTCGACGGGTGTTGGTTACCGGAGCCGGCGGGTCTATCGGAACCGGGCTTTGTCGGCAGATCTGCAGGTATTCTCCTGAAAAGATCATTCTTTTCGAAAGGGCGGAAAGTGCTCTTTATGAAATTGATCTTGAATTGAGAAAAAATTTTCGGGATGTTGAGGTTGTCCCTGTCTTGGGTGATATCCAGAATAGGAAGGAACTTTACAAGGTGTTTCATCTGCTTCAGCCGGATATCGTTTTTCATGCGGCAGCGTATAAACATGTGCCTATGCTGGAGGGGCATCCGTGGAAAGCTGTGGAAAATAATGTTTTCGGCACTAAAAATTTGATAGAAGTTACCAATGCATTCAAATGCGATAAGTTTGTTTTTGTATCCACGGACAAGGCGGTGAATCCGACAAATGTTATGGGAACAAGCAAGCGTATTTCCGAGTTGTTGGTTCAGGAGACCAGTTGCATTGCAGGCTGCAAAACCGCTTTTATAACCGTAAGGTTCGGGAATGTCATTGGCAGTGTTGGTAGTGTGATTCCCCTGTTTAAAAAACAGATTGAGGAAGGGGGCCCGGTTACTGTAACCCATCCTGATATAATAAGGTATTTTATGCTGATACCGGAGGCGTGTCAGCTTATTCTTCAGGCTGGTGCTATGGGAAAAGGCGGGGAGATTTTTATCCTTGAGATGGGAGAGCCGGTTAAGATAGATAATATGGCAAGGGATCTGATTCGTTTTTCAGGGTTTGAGCCGGATGTGGACATAAAAATTGAGTATACGGGGTTGCGGCCTGGTGAAAAACTTTATGAAGAACTGATGACGGATCTGGAGAACGTGGTTTCCACTGAGCATAAGAAGATTATGGGGCTGAATACTAACTGCGTGAACATGGCGGTCTTAAATGGAAAACTTGACCAGTTGAAGGCGATGGCAGAGGCCAGAGATGGGCAGGAGATTCGGCGTATTATGATGGAAATGATACCAGAATACAGACCCAATTAGAGCGTTTTATGGATAATAAAAAAACATGTCCGGTTAAAATTCATCATCTTGGGGCAGAAAGATGTGTAACCGGTTCCTGTCATTTGGTGCGATTCTCAGGGGACAAGAATGTGAATATCCTTGTGGACTGCGGCAAAGCCCAGGGCCGTGATCCGGAACTGCCATTCTCGTCCTTCCCGGTGAAGCCGGAAGACATTGATTATTTGTTTTTGACCCATGCTCACATTGATCACATCGGTCGGGTGCCGGATTTAATCGATGCTGGGTTTGACGGGGAGATCATCTGCACCCATCCCACCAAAGCGCTTTTGAGTCCCATGTTCAAAGATGCGCTTTCTTTTACCGGCAGGCGCAAAGCCGAGATCAGGCAGCTTGAGCAGACAATTGACGAGTTGTCCTGGGGATTTGAATATGGGCAGGAATTTTCCCTGAAGCAGAAAATTCGGTTCAAGCTCGGCAATGCAGGTCATATCCTCGGTTCTTGTTTTATCCGGTTTGAATTTCCCATGGGCCGGGAAGATGGAAATTATTCCGTTGTATTTTCAGGTGATTTGGGATGTAAGAATACGCCAATTCTTCCGGATCCGGATATGCCTGACTCTTGTGATCTTCTGGTGCTTGAATCCACCTATGGCGACAGAATCCATGAAAACCGCACCCTCAGAGTGAAGACTCTTGGGGAAATGGTTGAAAAAGCGTTGAAGGACAAGGGTATCATTTATATCCCGGCTTTTTCCCTGGGAAGAACCCAAGAACTGATTTATGAACTGGACAGGATCGGTGTGCAGGTGCCGGTTTTTATTGATTCTCCGCTGGGGCTTGAGATTACGAAAATTTATGAAAGGATGGGTGACTTCTGGGACCAGGAGGCAAAGGAACTTAAAGCACATGGGGATCACCCCATAGATTTCAAGCATTTGTATTCGGTGGAGCGATTCCAGGATCATAAGCGGCTGCT
>NZ_OY781882.1:30000-127500 GCF_963677125.1 uncultured Desulfobacter sp.
CGAGGTATAGGGTCTGACGCCTGCCCGGTGCCGGAAGGTTAAGGGGATTTGTTAGCTTTTAGCGAAGCACTGAACTGAAGCCCCGGTAAACGGCGGCCGTAACTATAACGGTCCTAAGGTAGCGAAATTCCTTGTCGGGTAAGTTCCGACCTGCACGAATGGCGTAACGACTTCCACACTGTCTCAACCAGGGACTCAGCGAAATTGCAGTGGCGGTGAAGATACCGTCTACCCGCGAAAAGACGGAAAGACCCCGGCACCTTTACTACAGCTTGACATTGGATTTTGGGATATGATGTGCAGGATAGGTGGGAGACTTTGAAGCATGCGCGCCAGTGTGTGTGGAGTCACCCTTGAAATACCACCCTTCATATTTCAGTGTTCTAACCATGGTCCGTAACCCGGATTTGGGACAGTGTCTGGTGGGTAGTTTGACTGGGGCGGTCGCCTCCCAAAGAGTAACGGAGGCGCGCGAAGGTTCCCTCAGGCTGATTGGAAACCAGCCGTAGAGTGCAAGGGCATAAGGGAGCTTGACTGCGAGAGAGACATTTCGAGCAGGTACGAAAGTAGGTCTTAGTGATCCGGCGGTTCTGAATGGAAGGGCCGTCGCTCAACGGATAAAAGGTACGCCGGGGATAACAGGCTTATCGCCCCCAAGAGTTCACATCGACGGGGCGGTTTGGCACCTCGATGTCGGCTCATCACATCCTGGGGCTGGAGCAGGTCCCAAGGGTTTGGCTGTTCGCCAATTAAAGTGGTACGTGAGCTGGGTTTAAAACGTCGTGAGACAGTTTGGTCCCTATCTTTCGTGGGCGCAGGATATTTGAGGAGATCTGATCCTAGTACGAGAGGACCGGATTGGACCAACCAATGGTGTTCCAGTTGTCGTGCCAACGGCATTGCTGGGTAGCCAAGTTGGGTATGGATAACCGCTGAAAGCATCTAAGCGGGAAGCCAACTTCAAGATTAGATATCCCTTCTTTAGACTGAAGACCCCTTGAAGACTACAAGGTTGATAGGCTGGGTGTGTAAGCATGGCAACATGTTGAGCTTACCAGTACTAATAGGTCGTGAGGCTTAGCCACTTTTTTCCACGAATAAATTTAGATACTTTGATGTTGAAGCATATTTTGCGAAATTCTTCGTTGCTTCACATGTGTTTTAAAACGAAGTAGTCCACTACACCTTATTTAAAACACATGTTTGCGCCTTGAATTTCACTAAAATTTGCATCAACATACCGACATAGCAAATTTTGATTTTACTGCAACAGATTAAATAATTCAGTTTAATCCGGTGGCGATGGCGAAGAGGCCACACCCGTACCCATCTCGAACACGGAAGTTAAGCTCTTTAGCGTCGATGGTACTGCATGGGAGACTATGTGGGAGAGTAGAACGCCGCCGGATTATTTTTCAAAAGGCTCTGATTGTCATAGTGATTATCAGAGCCTTTTCAATTTAGCTTGTAATTTTTTGTTTTTTATATTTGAGTCTTGACATTTTGCCTCATATTCAAGTATAAGATTTGTTCGAATTTAATATTTTTTGCTTTGCCGAAGTGGTGGAACTGGTAGACACGCTAGACTTAGGATCTAGTGCCGTGAGGCGTGGGGGTTCAAGTCCCTTCTTCGGTACCATATAGAAAAGACGGGGGTTTCAAAGGTTTTCGAACTCATAATGAAGCCCCCGTCTTTTTTGTTTAGGTGACATATAGGTGACAACTGGCCGGTTTTGGTCTTGGGTGACATCTGGGTGTCACCCTTTTTTATTTGTAACACTCCCAAAAAGGTGAGCCCTCTCCGCTATCATAATTGATAGAATCAACCAAACCGCCGGCTAATGTTCGTCAAGCTTTCAAAATGGAAACAGGTAACCAGGAAGGAAACAACTTTTCGGGGGCTGTAACTGGGGAATGATCGCGGTGACGGTAACCGTATCATATTATATCCTTAAAGGATCCAGTTCTTAATCAGATAAGCCCTTTAAAACTCCTGGTTGAGGTGATAACCCAAAGGTGATTTTACCGTAATCGCTGTTTTTACCGTTTAAAATTATCATTCCTGTTGGGTATCATCGCCTTGCCTTGTTGTCTGCTATAAGAGACAATGAGACATAAAATATACGGATCTCGTAAACGAATCTAAATAAAAACAGGAATTAGGGCATGAATGCACAACCACAAGAAAACAACAAAATGACACCTGCTGAATATTTGGAAATGGAAAGAAGTTCCTTGGATATTAAGCATGAATTTTATGACGGTGAAATATTTGCCATGGTAGGGGCAAAATTCAATCATAATCAGATTAATGTAAATATCATAAGAGAATTAGGAATGAAGCTCAAAGATTGTAAATCCCCATGCAACCCTCTTTCTAATGATATGCGCGTGAAGATTGAAGATAAATATGTCTACCCGGACATTGTAACATATTGTGGCGAACCTGAATTTGAAGATAATGAATTTGACACACTGATAAACCCTGTTGTCATTATGGAGATTTTATCTGAATCTACTGAAAGTTATGATAGAGGGAAAAAATTCAAAGCTTACCAGCAGATATCAACCTTGAAAGAATACATTCTTGTTTCACAATACGAATATTCAGTAGAACAATATGTCCGCACCAAAGATATTTGGCAGTATAAATTGTACGATAAAGAAGATCAATCCGTGAAAATAGAATCTGTTAACTGTGAGCTGCATTTATCTGAAATTTACTTGAATGTTGAATTCAAACGGGGCATGGAAACAGGAAGATAAAAACACAGCATGGTTAAGCCCCGGCCTGTGCAATTCGTTCATTGCTGGCGCGTACCCGACATAGACTTGAACAATATTCTTTCCGGCCTCTACGCTTGATAACGGTGAACCGCCCGCATTGTTTACAGAAATGGATATGGTTTTGGCCTCCAAGAAGTAAGAAGTCAAAAAAGACTCTTGCAAGGGCGATGTCCCATTGGAAAACAGAAATAGTCTTCCAATCAAAATTTGAAAGGTCTTTGTGTAATATGCTAAAGCCTTTTTGGAAAGATATTTCTCCTTTGTCCTCATTTATAAAACAGGTATCCACAAGCTTTGAATAATTATCACGGAAAAAATATATCGAAAGATACTTACGATCACAGCCTGCAGCAAATAAGCTTTTTTGCCAGCAGGTTTTAGGCGTATTTACGCGTTTCAAAAAGCAGCTCAAAATGTCTTTTTTTTCTTTGTTTCTCATTGTTATCCGTAATGCGAAATATACAAATCCTTCTATAATATTTATACAAGTATCGTTGAGAATCTTTTCGCTCGGGTTTGGGATTGTTAAAAATGGGAATTTTTCGTTATCAAAAAATAACATCTTAAACCTGTTCTTAATCTCAAGTGGGTCTTTGTCCTGCATAATGAGGAGCAGGGGATCTTTTTCTGGTGCTCCTACAAGAGGGCCATCATGAATATCGATATAAAATTTTTTAATGTTTTCGTTTTGATTCTCCATCAATTCAAGGTATTTAATTGTCAAATCATTAACTTTTAAATCAAAATTAACATTATACAATTTAATAAATGTTTTTGCTAATGATCGATATTCCTTTGCCTTGATCTCGGGGTTCAAATAAGTCTCTAACCACTCACCAAGTTTTATCATACGCTTATAATCGTTACTTGCCATTTTGAACCTCTTTGATATCACTCACATTGGTTTCTTCACCGGATTTGTCTAATAACTGCCCAGAAAGGTTAGCGGCCTGCCTTAGTGCATCATCGTTCAGGTCAGCGTCTTTTTGTGTTGTTTTGGCGTCTTTGTGGGCAAGTAGTGCCTGGACTGAATAAAGGCTTACGCCATTGGAAACAAGGTGGCTGGCGTAGTTGTGCCGCAGATCATGAAACCGGAAAGCCTCGGGCAGTCCGGCAGCTCCTTTCACCTTGGCCCATGTGTGGCGTATCGTTGCACGTTTAGCGCCATTGGTGGAGTAGAATATAAACGGGGTTTCAAATTCCCGTGGGACATTCTCTAATACTTCCATGGCTTGGGGGCTTAACGGCAGGGTGGTGTCCTTTTTCCCTTTCGGACCTCTCAAAGTCATAGTTTTTTGTTTAAGGTTAATGTCTTTCCATTCCAATTTAAAAATTTCACTGCGCCGTACACCTGTGAACAGGGCAAATCTAATGACTGCAACCGGTATCAGGCCCGGCCATTCGTTCAAAATTTTTGTCAGACTTGTGACTTCATCGTTCGACAGAAAGGCCACAATGGTATTGTTCAGCTTGGGCTTTTCCACACGTTTACATGGATTCTGTCCGGTGAACTCCCCCCATTGCAATGCAATATTTAAAATTCTGGTCAATAAAACCAGTTGGTGTTTGATGGTGGCGGCGGATAAAGGCTTGCCGGATTTGTTTTTTCCCTTCTTTAAAGATAGGACAAACCCTTCAACGTCAAATTGTGTGATCTGGTCCAGGGCCTTAGGATATAGTGCCGCAAGCGTGGGGATTCAAGTCCCTTCTTCGGTACCATATAGAAAAGACGGGGGTTTCAAGGGTTTTAAGGCTCAAAAATGAAATCCCCGTTTTTTTTCTGGGTGTAACTATAGTGTCAAAATGAAATCTTGGGGAGTCCTATCCCGATGCGCTTTTTATAAATCAAGTGCAAATTCAATAGCTTTTCCTACTTGAGCCATTTCGCTTTTGGAAAGCGAAGTAATTAATGCTCCAATTTTCCCCTTTGAAACAGTTTGTATATGGTCACAGTTTACAGCACAATCATTTTTCATAGAATTTTCAATTTTAGAGAGAAATAATTCTGATGGTATGTCTCGTATCGTACTTGTAACAGGGGCTACAGTAACTTCACCAAGGTACTCTATTATTGAATCGCGAGTTAAAATTAGGACGGGCCTTTTTTTGTTTGGTTTTGAAAATTTATACCAACGTATTTCACCACGCTTCATTGGTCGCTCCAAACCTGCTCGTCTTCCCATTCAATGAATTCATCAGGTGTTACAGGCTGACGTAAATATCCCTCTTTATGTTGAAGTTCTAACTGTTCAAGTTTATACTTATTGATTGCGTCTCGTAAGGCCTTTCTTGTAAAAGCTGAGCGGTTAGTTTTAAGCGCTTTAGAAATTTTATCAACAGTTGCAACGAGGTCATCGTCAAGTGTCATTTGTATGGTTTTCATAATCCTCCACCTCCTTTATCCCATGTTGATGTTTATAGCTATAATAATCCACACAAAAATAGACGTCAAGGGTGGGCCTATTCCTGTTTTGCTATTTCTAAAGTACGTTTAAATAAAGATGGTTTAGGCAAAACATATTTTAAAATTTAATATTATGTGCTAAAAGACGCCCATATTTATAAATATTTAAGATTGTCGTGTTGCCTTTTTTATCTGCACTTATTCAACGATTAATCTTTCTTTCAAACCAGGAATGAATTTATTTAATGGATAAAATACAAATCAACGGTGGCCGGCAGCTAAAAGGGGAAGTCTTTATCAGTGGAGCCAAAAATGCTGCGCTTCCACTCATTGCATCAAGTATCCTTGTGGATGGAATTTCCACGTTTGAAAATGTACCCCGCCTGATGGACATCTCCTCTATATTTATGCTTCTTGAAGATCTTGGAGCATCTTGCAAATTTGAAGGCCATACATTTATTGTTGATGGATCAGGGATCGATAAAATAGACGCTGAGTATGAATTGGTTAGAAAGATGCGAGCCTCTATTCTGGTATTAGGCCCACTTGTGGCAAGGTTTGGTAGAGCCAGGGTTTCTATGCCCGGCGGGTGTGCTATTGGTGCTCGTCCCGTGAATATGCATCTTGCAGGTCTTGAAGCAATGGGAGCAACTATTTCAATTTCCGGCGGATACATTGAAGCGACAGCTAAAGATGGGCTGATCGGAAACGATGTTTATTTTGATATTCCTACGGTAACAGGTACGGAAAATCTTATGATGGCAGCCGTTTTGGCCCAAGGTCAGACCAAGCTTCGGAATGCAGCAAGGGAACCTGAAATTGTATGTTTGGCAGACGCATTAAATAAAATGGGGGCGAACATCAGCGGTGCCGGAACCGCCATTATTACCATTGACGGCGTGAGTCAACTTCATGGTGCGATCTGTCATGTGATACCGGACCGGATTGAAACAGGCACTTTTATGGCGGCAGCCGCAGCGACTATGGGAGAGGTGGTGATCCGAGATTGTGTGCCGGATCATTTAGGTGGTGTTATCAGTAAACTTAAGGCCACAGGGGCGATTGTCGATACTTTCGAGGATAGAATACATGTTAAGGGTTGTGAAACCATTAAAAATATTGACATAAAAACACTCCCGTATCCTGGCTTTCCCACTGATATGCAGGCTCAATTTATGGCATTGATGACCATTGCCCAGGGCAACAGTGTAATTCATGAATCCATTTTTGAAAATCGATTTATCCACGCAAATGAGTTGCTGCGCATGGGGGCTGATATTAAAATTTCCGGGGGAAATATCGCTAACGTTCGAGGTGTTTCACATCTTCAGGGCGCCCCTGTTATGGCATCGGACCTTCGCGCCAGTGCTTCCCTTGTGATTGCAGGATTAATTGCACAAGGAACCACTGTTATCAGTCGTGTTTATCATATGGATCGAGGTTATGAGACCATTGAAAAAAAATTTAAGGGCCTTGGAGCAGATATTAAAAGAATCTCATCCTGACATGATTAATAAATAGTGTCCAATCCAACACTATCTAAGGGGGCTTAATTGAACATGAGGCATAAGCTAATTCTTGCGCCGATGTTCTTTATCTTCCTGTCCTGTGTTACAGGTATCATCGCAGGGCACTGGGCATTGCTTTCACCATGGATATACTTTCTTGGGGTGTGTCTGGTTGCCATCATCTTTTTTATTCTATCTAAACCTGACAAATTTATTTTCCTGTCATGCCTTGCTGCGTTTGGAATGACAATTTTTCGCATGGCAGGCATCTGCAATCCCGATTATTCTGATCAACATGTTGGAAGATTTTGCAACGGTAAATCCCACCGTATTTCAGGTACGATCAACTCCCTTCCTAAAATATATCCAAATAAAACCAGATACACCCTCAATTGCAGCAATATTGATACTGAGCCCGCTGTCGGAAAATTAATTCTAACCGTGTATCATGATTATTCAAAAAAAATTGTGCGGTCATTGCGATATGGTGAACACATCATCCTTACATCAAAAATCAGGGCCATACGCAATTTTTCTAATCCCGGGGGATATGATTATGAGTTTAGGATGCGCCTTAAAGGTATAACCGGCAGTGTCTACGCCAATTCGCGCAACATTATACAGACCGGCGGGCTTGATCGCAGTTTTGTTGCCCTGGCCATGCGGTTTTTGCAAAGAGCCCGGTACCACTTTTCAAGCACTGTTGCCAAAACCTCCCAAAGCACGGATGAAAATCCAACTGACTTCTTTACCAAGCAGGCCAGGGCTGTGCTCACCGCTCTGGTTACCGGGCAAAAGGAGATGATTCATGAAAGCACCCGTGATGATTTTTCCAAAGCAGGGCTTTCACACATTATAGCTGTTTCAGGATTGCATATGTCTCTTGTGGGGTTCGGTTTTTATTCCCTTTTCGTTTACATATTAAACCACCAACCGTCTTATGTTATAACCGGACGAGCAAAAAAAACAGCTGGTTTTCTCACGCTCTTACCTTTGACGGTCTACGCTTTTTTTGCCGGATTTTCACCTTCTACCCAAAGGGCGTTAATCATGGCTGCTGTTTTTTTAACGTCCTTTCTCATTGAAAAAGAGAAAGATCCTTTAAACACCCTTTATTTTGCCGCATGTTTGATTCTCCTTATTGATCCAGGCGCCTTGTTTTCTATTTCTTTTCAACTTTCATTCTTCTGTGTTTTTTTCATTATTTCGGGTTTTATTTTCCTTGGGAAAACCCTCGGACTGCCTGAAAATAAATGGATCAAAAGAATCTGTTTAACTATTTTAACAACGGTCTTTGCAGGGATTGGCGCAACCCCTTTAACCGCGTTTTATTTTAATATGTTGTCCATGGTCCAGGTAGGAACCAATTTTGTCATGATTCCTGTTATCGGCTTTTTATGTCTGCCTCTGGGGTTGGCAGGGCTTGTGTCTATGACTTTTTGGCCTGGCCTTGCCCATCTCTTGTTAACTTTAGATATTCACATTCTTTCATATTGTCTTCAGATCATTCATTGGATTGCAGGTTTTGACTGGACTTGGGCCCGGGTCGTCACGCCACGGCCAATCGAAATTATCATTTATTATGCATTGATACTTTGCCTTGGATTTGCGATCATGGAGAAGAACAAACGGGCCATATACCTGATGTTTCTTTTGATTGGGGCCGGTATCATATCCACAGGCCAAGGGATGTTTAAACGATTTTATCCGGGAAAGCTTGTGGTGCACACCCTGGATGTAGGCCAAGGCAATGCCGCCGTTATCATCACACCTGACGGAAAAGCTCTGCTCATTGATGCCGGTGGATTTGGCGGTCGTTCCAGTTTTGATACCGGCCGGTATATTGTTGGGCCCTTTTTATGGAAACATTGGGTTCATTCTCTTGATGCCGTGCTTCTAACACATCCGGACAGTGATCACATGAATGGCCTTTGTTTTATTTTTGAAAATTTTAAGGTCGGACAATGGATAAAAAATAGTGGTACATCTTCTTCTCTTGTTTGTAAAGCTTTGATGCGTATAGCTGAAGAAAAAGATATCAAAATCATAACCCCAGGACCTGATCCTTGCCGGCTTTTATGGGGTCAGGTCAGAATAAATATTCTTGGAAAAGACCCACATTTAGGAGACAATGATAATAACAACAGTCTTGTTACCCAGCTTGATTTTTTATCCTTTTCCATCTTATTTCCAGGCGATATTGAGAAAAATAGGGAAAAAGAACTCGTATATACAAAGAATTTTAGCCTTCAATCAAATATCCTCATGGCACCCCATCATGGCAGCTGTTCCAGCTCAAGTGAACTTTTCCTTGATGCAGTTAGTCCGTCAGGTGTCATAATCTCGTGCGGGTATATGAACAGGCATAAGTTCCCTTGCCGGATGGTTTTACAGCGGTATAGGGAGAACAGGATCTCGATTTTTCGAACGGATATGATGGGTGCTGTGACATTAAAGTCCGACGGCCTTGGTTATACCGTTAAAACCCATAGGAAAAATTAACCCCATAGGAATTTTTAACAGGTGTATTATATCTATTTTTCATTTATTTTGATTTTATCCGGTCTTATGTTTGTGGCATGCAAGCGCCGGAATCTTCCTAAATGGTGGGCTGCCATTGTATTTGCAGCGCCTGTAACCACCCCGTATTTTATATTAAAATCCAGAAAAGCCAACGGCTTGATTTTGTGTTTTATTTTTGGGGGCTGCTTTGCCCTTGTGGTTGCCGGTGAAATTCATATCTATTCGAAAATGAAAGAAAAATATAAATATGATTATTTGCCGCCTGTTACCCGGCAGCTTATCCGTTACAGTGAAATTCTTAAACTGACCACCCAGAATCTGGACGATGACTTAGTTGAACTTGAGGAGCGGTCCAAGGTCCAGTCAAAAGCAGATAAACTTGAGCAAACCATTATATTTATTGGCGAACTTCGCCAGGCCATGCATGATAACCAGGCTGCCATTAAACAGATGGTTGAGTTTGTGGACACTCATAGGGATTTTTTTTCCCAAAAGGATCTGCAGTGGGTGTATGAAATTCAGCGATTCTACAGCAATCGCATTGTGATTGCACATTTTAAAAGCCTTCAAAATTATTTGGATAATTTTGAAACTTTACTGCTCTTTTGTTACCAGAATTTTGACCTCATAACCAAGGCGGAAAGTACAATCCATTTAAAAAATTATGATGAATATTATCTGCGTTACCGCAGGGCGGTTGACTCCCACAACCGGTTTAATGTTAAGCGTATTCAATTTCAGAATGATTTTTTAAAAAGATATCCTGAAATCAAAGCGTATCTGCCGGCCAAACGTCAGACAAAGGCCTTCCGGCTCTGGGAATAGGGGGGTGTTTTTAAATATTTCAGGAAAGGCACCACCACCTTGTTTTTGTTACCTCCGGACAGATCATACGTAATATTGATAATGGGAATTCCGACCTTTTTTTCAATCTGTGAGGCCATTGCCTCGGTGACAAGGCCGGGACAGCAAAATGCCGGATTGACGGCAACCAGAAGTGCTAAGCCTGGATGTTCATTGACCATATAGTGAATTTTCAGCAGGTTATCCATGGATTCTCCGGTGTGCTCGGGCAGCATGCCGTAGGTGTCAAGGATATGTTCATAGGATGCATTTACCTTAAGTTCCGTTTCATTAAAAAACGGTGCAAAAAATGGGTAATACTTTTTTTCCATGGTTCTTACCGCAGCCAGAAGGGCTTTGTTTGAAATCAGGCTCATATATTTGCCTTCTTTGAACCATTTTTTAAAGTAGGCATTGGCGATGATCTGAACATACTGATAATATGGTGTGGTCACCACCTCTCCACCATTATCCTCAATGAATTGGATCAGATTCTGATTCATTATTCGGTTGTCTCTGACATAAAGATCCCCGAATATTCCTACCTTTGGCCGTGTTTCTTTTTTTACAGGGATTTGTTCAAATATGGACATAATTTCCTTCAGGGCCTTTTCCTTTGATCCGCCCGTAAGAAATGCCGTACCCATTATGGAACCTGCGGTTCGCAACGCCGCATTGGTTTGTCCTTTGTTTATTTCATACGGCCTGATCTTGCAGCCGATGCTTCTGAAAAGTCCGCCAAACATATATGCAAAATAGGTGTTGGTTGATGCCTTGAACCCTAAATCAAATAGAGAAAGTTCTCCTAAATAGACCCTGGCTTTTTCAAAGCCTTTTCCATGGCGGGTAAAAATTTTCTGGATATGGTAGGGGTACATTTTAATATTGCAGGCAATATCAGATTCATTCAGCCATAAAACTGTGTTTTCCGGGGATAACCCGTTTTTTTTCACGGTGTGGATAAATCCTGATGCAACGGCATTTAGGGGGAGACATTGTCCGGTATTTGTTAGAAGCGCTTTTTTAAGGGTCTCCTGGCTCTCTTCCATCAATAGGGCATTATACCCTTCATTTTTGAAAATATTGACAATGAGGTGGCCTGAAATGGCGTCCCAGTTGGGGAAAATAACGGTTTTTTGGCCAATGCTTTTATCAAACTTCGGGGCAAATAAAGATGGATCTGTGCTTTGTGGCGGCAGATCCTGGCGTCTGTGGTTTTCAAACGCCCGGACAGCCGCTTCAATACGGGTTTCGTATCCCACACTGGAATCGTGTTCGTCCAGTTCCAGCACCAGATAGGGCTTGTTGGCCGATGCCATGATCTCCTTGAAGTAATCTACGGCAAAGGCATCAGGCGCACATCTGAACGATGAAACGTAAACCGGATACAGGTTTGGGGTCGTGGCGGCAACAAAGGCTGCTTTTAGATTTTGTGCCGCGTGTTTCCAGTGAATCTGTTTGAGCAATGGCTCGATGGGCGAATAATCAATGGTTTCCAGATCAATCATATCATTAAAAAATGTTTTGATTCCCAGATTGGCAAAAATGCCTGGGATATTATTGTTCATTGCAGGCGATAACACCGTATATGGCCGACCAAGCAACAGTACATTGGCTTTTGTGCTGGACCCTTTGGACGCCCACAGCCCGTTAAGGGCGCTTTCCAACTTTTTTTGAGCGGAGAGTGCTCGGTCCCAGGCCGATGATATGTCAAAAAAGGAGAGTTGTGCACCTATTTTATTTAATGTGTCATATAACTGTTTTTTTGTATAAAAGCTCGTATACAGATATCTGACCATGGGAGACAGTATTTTTCCCGGTTTGGAGATGCGGCTTAAAATTGCCGGCGCAAACTGCGTATAGTAGCAGTGGTGCCGGCGAAACCCTTTTTCGCTGGTTTTGTCTTCAAAATAAAAGGGCAGGAAAATGTAATCACATTTATCCTCAAGAAATTGCACATGGCCGTGCAGCCCAAGGAAAGGCGCACAAAATTCGGCACCGGCAATCTGTTTCCCTTGTTTGACAGGGGTGGTGCATTTGAGGCTGGTCACCACCTTTAATCCAAGTTCCTTGAAAAAAATCTGCCAGAAATCAAGATCCTGGACCATGTGAAGGGCATTGGGCAGGCCGATGGTTATTTGTTTTTCATTATCTTTACAAACAAGCGGCCCGGGAAGTGTGCTGTTGCGTACTTCTTTTCTCATGCCTAAAAGGTCTTGAAGGCCGGAAGCGTTTACCCGTTTTTTTGTCTGGTAGTCCCTGCCGCACAAAAAACCATAGGCCAGCGTCTCTCCTTTTACCTCGGCAATGGTAATTTTGCAATGGTTGGTGCAAAGCCGGCAAACTTCCTGACGTACGGGAATAGGTTCTTTCCACAGGTTAAATCCCCTGAAGTTTGATTCGGGTAACTCGCCTTCTTCCTTCATCTGCATGGCCATCAGCGCAATGCCAAGGGCGCCGGTAAGGTGGCAATATCGGGATACATGGATGGGTTTATTCAATTTTTGTTCAAAGGCTGCCACAAGGGCTCTGTTCCGGGCCGTAGCGCCTTGAAAAACAACCCGGGTACCGATTTGGGCAATATTGGCGACCTTGGTCAGGTAATTGTCGCGCACTGAATGAAGTACGGATGCCAGAATTTCGTTTTTTCCATACCCTTCGGCAAAAAAATAGTTGATGTCCCTTTCCATGAATACGGTACACCGGTCACTGGATACGGGCGCTGCAATACCTTGGGCCCTGTGAGAATACTCGGTTAACGGACAGTTGAGGCGCATGGCTTGTTCCTCAATAAAGCTGCCGGTGCCTGCTGCACATACCGTATTCATAACCGACGAGGTCACCTGGCCGTTTTTTACCAGGGTAAACTTGGCGTCCTGGCCTCCGATTTCTATGATGGTATCCACATCCGGGTGAAGATTCATGGCTGCTGTAGCATGGGCGGTGATCTCATCAGGTTCTAGGTCCGCACCAATGATTTTGCCGGAAATGCGTCGGCCGGAGCCAGTGGTACCACAACCCTGGATTTGGAAAATCACCTTTTTGTCAGACATAAGATGATCGCAGGCTTTAAATATGCGCTGCACAGCTTCCACAGGCCTTGATGCGGTTCGGGTGTAAAACCCGGCAACCGGCTCTCCGCCCTGATCAATAATAATACTTTTGGTGCTGGTGGAGCCCACGTCAAGCCCTAAAAATCCTTTAATCGGTAGGCCGCTGACAATAGGTTTGAAAATTTCAATTTCAACAGACTCAAAATCAAGGGTTGTAACGGATGAAAAGTCAGGATAATCAGACAGGGTAAGATGAAGGGCTGGGTTAAGCCCCTCTTTGGTTTTTGTTTTTTCCAGGAAAAAGTTGCTGATATCATTTAATGGCCGGGCAGGTTTTTGGCAATTTTTTATGTCATCCGCAAGACACAATGCTGCGCCCATGGCGCCATAAACCAGAGTATGTTCACCTTTGATAAGCGGTTTTCCGATAATCGCTTCAAGATGCTTTTTAACGGCATTGTTTTTGGCGACACCGCCGCAGAATATAATATCATTTTCCGGGATATCCTGTTTGAACAAGGTGTTGGTAATGTTTCTGGCAAGTCCGTAGCAAAGCCCGTCACAGATTTGTTTAAGATCATAGCCTTGCTGCTGGGCATGGATCAGATCAGTCTTTGCAAAGACCGCGCACCGGGTGGCGATATCCGGCCGCCGGCCGCAATTTTCAAGGGCCATGGATGAAATTTTTTCCGACCCCTGCAGATTAATCCGGCCGGCCTGCTGGTCAAGGAATGCACCGGTGCCCGCAGCACATCCCGAATTTTGCCGCTGACCTTTATAATTGCCGTTGTTGTCAAACAGGCTTAAGAAAAATTTTTCTCCACCCACATGCAGAATAGCACTAAAATTTTTATGCAGGTGGCGGGCGCCGCGTATGACAGCTACCTGTTCGTCAACACAAATCGCTGCATTGACATCGGCCGGCGTGGATGCCGTTTTAGCCACATGGGTCACGGATGAAACGGCCTTATGAGCGAGCATTTTTGTCAAACATGCCTTGACATCGCCATGGTGATATTCAGAAGCTTTATGCAAAAGAGTGCCGTCCATATCAATAACTGCAAGATGAACGGATACGGATCCGGCATCAATACCGAGTATCGTGACTGCTTTTTTCATATCTAAATGTACTCCCTAACTTCATTCCAGAATGCGTTGACCCCATCAAACCAGCCTTGGAGGAATTTTTTTTCATGATCAACACCACCTTGTTGGGCGTAGCGGGTCAAATCATGGGCATCGTAAAGATCTTTGAAATATGCTTTAAAACGACTGTGCTGGACAATATCTTGACCGGAATCACACGTGCCATCACAATCCAGTACGTATAATAAATCCTGGTAATGGGCACCCTGGGCCCAGCCAAACCCTCTCTTCCGGCCGGCATTGTAAAAATTTTTAAGCCATTGTTCCTTTTCCTGCTGCAGCCGGTTTATAATCTGGGTCATGTCAAATTCTTCACTTAATTTTTTACTGAAAGCCTCTTTTTTTTCAATGGCATCACTCAACGCGTCTTGAAACATTTTTGAAAGATTAAAGGCGCTTCGCCATTCATTAAGCTTTTCATGGAGTCTGTCGGGTATACTCAGGGTGATCTTTTGGGTCATGGTATTTGTCCTGGATGCAAATTTGTACTATCTTTAGAACAGTACGTATTAAAATAATTAACACGTGTCAAATCTTTTTGTCTGAGGAATGAATTTCGGATCAAGGAGGCAGATGTATGGGGAGCGGCTTTAAACCGCTTGTTTTTTCAACAAAGAACGCCTATAAGATATAGAATATGATCAGACCCCGTATTGAAAAATTAGGCGTAGCCTGCATTGACGACACACGATCCCTTGGTCGCATATCGATTTTCTTCTTCCAGGGTATATGGCGTAATTTCATGCCTTTTGTTCAGGTCTCCAAGATTATGGAACAGGTGTGGTTTATTGGTTACAAATCCATGTTTGTCATCGTTTTAACCGCTTTGTTTACCGGGATGGTACTTGGGCTTCAAGGGTACTACACCCTGGTGGATTTTGGTTCTGAGGCGTCCCTTGGATCAGCCGTTGCCATGACACTCATCCGTGAACTTGGGCCCGTGCTGTCCGCCATCATGATTACGGCCCGGGCCGGGTCTGCCATGGCCGCGGAGATTGGTGTCATGCGGATTTCAGAACAGATTGACGCCCTTGTAACCATGGATATTCATCCGGTTCGATTCACCTTCTCTCCTCGCCTTGCAGCCTCCATTATCAGCTTTCCGCTTTTAACTGCTCTTTTTGATGTTACAGGCATATTCGGCGGGTTTCTAACCGGTGTCGTGATGCTGGATGTTAACCAATATATATATATGGACAGAGTGATTCGGAGCATTGAACTTGCAGATGTCACCGGTGGGTTTATAAAAGCCCTGGTATTTGGCGCGATCGTCTCTACGATGTGCTGTTACAAAGGTTTTTTTGCACATATGTCAGGGACTGAGACAGGGCAGGGGGCTAAAAGCGTATCCCTGGCCACCACGAATGCGGTTGTCAATTCCTGCATCCTTATTCTGGTTTCCGATTACATCATCACCTCTTTTCTGGTTTAATCATGGATCACCCTTTCATTGAATTGATAGATCTTTACAAAACTTTTTCCGGCAATAATGTGCTTGATGGGGTAAATCTTTCCATTGAAAAAGGACTGGTGACTTGTGTCATTGGAAAAAGCGGCACCGGCAAATCCGTGTTGCTCAAGCATATCATCGGACTTATGCAGCCTGATTCAGGCCAGGTCTGTGTGAATGGCATGCCCACAAATAAAATGGACTATATTCAAAAACATCGGTTTCACAAGCAGATATCCTATATGTTTCAGGATAATGCCTTGTTTGATTTTTTAACGGTGTGGGAAAATATTGCTTTGCCGCTCACTGAGAAAAAAAAGATACCTATGGATCAGATTCGGCAGCGGGTAAAGGAAAAAATGGTGGCGCTGGAGATCAGCAGTCACGAAACTAAATATCCTGCCCAGCTATCAGGCGGAATAAGAAAACGTGTGGCGCTTGCCCGAGCCTTGATCACCGAGCCTGTTGCCGTGCTTTTTGACGAACCGACGTCCGGGCTTGATCCGGTGAGAAGAAACAGTGTTAATGCCATGATTTCCACATACCAGAAGGAATTTGGCTTTACAGCTGTTATTGTCAGCCATGATATCCCACAGATTTTTACCATATCACAGCGAGTGGCCATGCTTGACCAGGGTAAGATTATTTATTTTGGAAACAGTGATGGGATTTTTCAGACTGATAATGAGGTCGTAAAGGCTTTTATATCAGGGAAAGGGCCCTGATACATAAAAAATTAAGGACAGGTTCATGAAATCAACAAATAAGGAATTGTATGTAGGTATCTTTGTAATTATCGGTATTTTGTGTGCGGGGTATCTTACCATTGTCCTGGGTGGTGTCCCGATGTTCAGCCCAAAAGGTTATACGCTGTATGCCTATTTTAGCTCTGTAAGTGGTTTAAAAGACGGTGCCAGTATTGAAATGGCCGGCGTTGAGATCGGCAATGTCTCTGAAATCATGCTTGACAACGAGCGTCTGGAAGCCAAAGTCTATTTAAGGATCAACCAGGGGATAGAACTCAGCGAAGACAGCATTGCCTCTATTAAAACCGCAGGCATTATCGGTGAAAAATTTGTTTCCATTTCTCCGGGGGGATCTGATATCATGCTTGAAGACAAAGAATCGCTTAGTAATACCGAATCTGCCTTGGATATTGAATCGCTGGTCAGAAAATTTATTTTTAAAGATGATAATTGAATCATGAACGGTTAAACCCGGAGGAGAAATATCTATGAAATTTTATTTTGTCCTTATTGTTATGATCCTGACACTGATCACAGGCACGGCTGTTGCCGGCAACACCGTCGATCAAGCCGGACAAACACTTTCCGCTGGGGGAGAGCCCGTCCTTGGTTCGGCAGAGGATGACGCATTTGAAACTGATATTTTTCAGGAGGATCAGGCAGATCAGAGTAGCCATGCCATGATAGCGGATCCCCTTGAGGGATTGAACCGCGCTGTATTCGTTTTTAACGATAAGCTTTACATGTATGGCTTGAAGCCTATTGCAAAGGGATATACCCGGGTTGTTCCCTTTGTTGCCCGTAAAGGGATTAAAAATTTTTTTAACAACCTGTTTTTTCCAATCCGCTTTATTAATGACCTGCTCCAGGGAAAAGGTGAGGCTGCAGGTATGGAGTTCTCCGCTTTTTTCATTAATACAACCCTTGGTTTTGGCGGATTAAATAATTTTGCCCAAAAATATGTGGGCATTCAGCTTCAGGATGAAGATTTTGGCCAGACCCTTGGGGTATACGGAATTGGCTCCGGACCTTATTTGGTGCTGCCGGTTCTAGGCCCCAGTTCCTTGAGAGGTGTTGTTGGCCGGGCAGGGGATTGGTTTGTTAATCCCATCAATTATGCACAGCCTTGGGAAGTGTCCTGGGGAGCCTGGGGGCTTGAAAAGGTCAGTTGGACATCATTTTATATCGAAGATTATGAAGCGTTCAAAAAAGCTGCAATAGATCCTTACACCGCAATACGTAACGCCTACATCCAAAATCGTAACGCACTTGTCAAGGATGTGGCCGGTGCGCGAAAATTAAAGAACAGTAAAGAATAGGAATGATACACCTTTTTATTTAGGCTTCTTAGGGTCTCAGAATAAAATATGTAATTTGGTTGTTTTTTTCTTATCCATCAATAAGATTTTTCCGTCGATTGGGCAGGAAATATCTCATTTTATGGGTGCGGATGTGTTCAAGCAACGATATGTTCAGTACATGGATGTCCATTTTAGTTTCGTATGCAATGTTTTCACCTGCCAAAAATCCGTCGGGACCGAACATCATTGAAATTCCGGGGAAATTAAGGCTTGCATTGTTTTTGCCGACCTGATTGACGGCTGCCACAAATACTGCATTATCATAAGCCCGGGCTGTTAAATGGCGCTTCCAAGAAGCACTTTTTTCTCCGGGCGTGCCCCTTGGTGACGCATGTGGGAAAAAAATAATATCCGCCTTTTTTAATGCCATCGCCGTTGATAATTCTGGGAAATGGGCATCATAACACAGCTGGATTCCGAAATGAACGCCTTTGAATTTAAATACCTTTACATCATCTCCACAGGTGAAATAGGGCGCCTCAAATGGAGATAGGTGGACTTTTCTGTACCGGGTCACAGGTTGATCCGGGCGGAACACTAGGTGTGTGGCGTATATTTTCCCTGAAGGGTCCTTTTCAACAAGGCCGGCGAGTATGGCGATTTCATGTTTTTGCGCAAGTCGGGTCAGTTCATCCATCCATCCGGAATCAAGGGCCACGGCATTGCTTAAATCTGCTGGGGCATAACCTGTGAGATTCATTTCAGGAAATACCACAAAATCGGCGTTTTGCAGCGCTGCATCGGAAACATGTTTGACTGTCCGGGCAAGATTATAAGCAAACCGGTTTACAGGGCAGTTTTGGATGACCAGGGCCACACGAATGTTTTGCATGATGACACCAGTGAGTAAATAGTAGGTCAGACTTTAAAATTAGCCGCAATTTTAAATACATGGGTGGCCGGCAGATTTAGAATTTCGGTCACTCCGGTTTTTTGTGAAATGGTTTCAAGGTTTTCTTTAATTTTTTGAACTGAAGGTGCAATAAATGTAAACCAGATATTGTACTGATGATCACGCTGATAGTTATGGGTAACGCCACTGAAACTATTAACGGTTTGGGTGAATAGGTCTATTTTGTCAGGAGCCACCCGGGCTGCACACAGGGTAGAGTAAAATCCTAGGCGGTCAGGACTGAAATTTCCGCCGATCCTACGGATAATTATCTCTTGTTTCATCTGTGCGATTTCATCAATGAGCTGGTCTTCACTTAGGCCCAGTTCCTCAGCCAGAATTTTGTAGGGCCTTGGGTGAATCGGGAAATCGGCCTGGATCCTGTTCAGTATTGTTTTTCTTATCTGGTTTTCTATCATCTGGGTGAAATGTTTCCAAAATAATTAATAAAGGCCCTGTTTAGTTTAATAAACAGGGCCTTTTCATTTAAGTTAAAAACTTAAAATATTTTTAACTATACACAACCGGTCGGTTTCGGAAGGCCGGCCATTTTGCAGGCTCCTTTACCAGGTCCAGAGGGGAACAGTTCATAGATGTGTTTCAGTTTGAACTTAGTGAGTTTGGAAAGAACGCGAACCATGGGAGCAATACCATTTTTTTCGTAGTAGTCCTGGAGAACTTTAACCAGCTGCCAGTGTTCGTCAGTCATCTCATCGATGCCTTCCTGACCTTGTACGTATGTTACCCACTCTTCATTGTACATATTGTAATCAAGAAGAAATCCGTCTTCATCTATTTCGAATGTTTTACCGTTGAACTCAAGTGTTGCCATTTAATAAATCCTCCTAAAAAAGTTTGTTATAACTGCTAGTTTAACCTATCTTAAGACAAACCGTCTTCACTATCAAAGTCACCATTACAATTGGAGACATACCTTATCTCAGCATTGTATCCTTGTCAATAAAGAATAGCCGACGTTCGGCAAAAAAAACGAAGCTCCCGAACCCTGCGTGGTTATTACGCTTTTGGGATATAATTAATCTGTTCAAACTTAAAACAGGTCCGTCCTTGAAAACAAGTTTTTTCCTGGTTGATCGCCCCTGTAAAACTTTAATTAATTCTCATTCTCTAAGAATCATGATATAAAACGATCCGTTGAACATTGTCAACCTTAGTTGGCATAATATCCATGGATTGAGCTATGCTATCGAATCCGGAAGTCAACCTTCAACAAAAGCTGAAAAATTCTGTGTGGATTACACAGCGTTTTTTGCTAAAAAACTGAACCCCTTTTTTAGTTGAATATCGAAAATTACATTATTTTGTATGACAAAAATTATTACAATATGCGGACCAACAGGGATTGGAAAAACCGGTTTTGCCATTGCCCTGGCCCGGGAATTTAATGGCGAGATCATTGGCGCAGATTCCATGCAGATATATAAATATATGGATATTGGAACTGCTAAACCCGATGAAAAGGAGCGGCAGCTTGCTGTACACCACCTGGTTGATTTTCTTGATCCAGCAGATAATTTTGATGCGAAAAAATTTACTGCATTGGCGGATCAGGCTATTTCCGATATTGCAGAACGGGGCAAGGTGCCGGTGGTCGCCGGTGGCACTGGGCTTTATATCAGAGCCTTAATTCACGGCTTGTTCAGAGGGAAGCCTGCTTGTCCGTCAACTCTGGATAAGCTGAATAAAGCGCTTGAGGAAAAGGGTGGCGTGGCGCTTCATGAGCAATTGGCTCAATGTGATCCCAAAGCAGCAGAAACGATTCATCCCAATGACGGATTCAGGATAGTTCGAGCCCTTGAGGTGTTTTTGACCACGGGCGTTCCCATTTCCGAATGTCGGCAGACCCACGATTTCAGGTCAGATCGATACCAAAGTCTTACCTTTGGCCTTCAAATGGATCGAAAACTGTTATATGACCGGATCAATCAGCGGGTGGATATTATGATGGCCCAAGGGTTGCTCGCTGAAGTTAAAAAACTTGTGAAGCAGGGGTATTCCCTGGAATTGAAATCCATGCAATCCATCGGCTACCGGCATATGGGTATGTATCTAAGAGGAGAAGTCGGCCTTGAAGAAGCGGTTCGGCTACTTAAACGTGATACCCGCAGGTATGCCAAACGGCAATTTACCTGGTTTAACAAGGAAAAAAATCTAATCTGGATTGATACTAAAGATTTGGAAAAAGCCATTGAAATGGCAAGAGATTTTTTGAGATAATATTGCCTCCTTTAAGGAGAATGTTTTAACCTTCAACACCCGAAATGGTAGTTTCATGACTGATGCAAAATACATAAAATATGTAATTTCTGTTTGCCTTTTAATTACTTTCGCTATTTTCCCTGGATGTTCCAAGCATACTATTCCAGTTTCTTCTTCCTCGGCCCCCCCCCGGGTGCCGGTGCAGAAAAACGTACCCCGGCAGGCAACTGTGCCCGAACTTATCAATCAGGCCAGAATTTTAGGTGATCAATGTGCTGTTCAGGATGCTTTGCTTATCTATAATCATGCTTTTGGCCTGACCCAAAGGCCCGAGGCTGGTAATGATGCCGTTTTCAAAACGATTATTCTTGATGATGTTGAAAATTTGTTATCAAAAATTGAACCCGAAGAGATTGAAAAGTTTTCGAAAATTAGAAATCTGTCGATCCCACAGGATATTTTTGACTACTGGGCGGGTTACAAATACGCTCGGCAAGAAGATTTTATCAACGCGGCAAATATTTTGAATGCATTTCTTGAAAAATATCCCAATCATCCAAAAAGCGAGCAGGTAAAGATGCTTTTGGCAGGTTTGGGGGCCATGCCCTTTAATAAGAAAAAGATAGGGGTTATTCTGCCCATGTCCGGGAAATATAAGTTCTACGGGCAACAAGCCATGAAAGGGATAGAGCTTGCCCTGGCAAGACTTTCTGAATCCGGAATCAAGGGGTTAAGCATTGAGGTTAAAGACAGTATGTCAGATCCTGATCACGCAGCCATGTGCGTGGATCAGCTTGGAAACAATGATGTTTTTTCCATTCTGGGGCCGATTTTGGTGTCAAGGCAAGCGGCGGAAAACGCCCAGACCCTGGGTATCCCCATGATTGCTCTAACTCAGAAAACAGAATTTCCCCAATATGGAGATTATATATTCAGCAATTTTTTAACCCCTGAAATGCAAGTTCAGACGCTGGGCCGTTATGTTTTTCATGACATAGGGCTTCAAAGAGTGGCTGTTTTATATCCGAACGATAAATATGGCAATCGTTATATGCAGGCGTTTATAAATATGGTTGACCAGTATGAAGGCCAGTTAACAGGGGCTCAGGAGTACGATGGCAACAAAACCGATTTTTCGGATTCTATCAAACAGTTGATCAGGAATACAGGCTTACGTTTTCAGGCATTGTTTATCCCTGATTCGGTGTCTCGGATCAATTTGATACTCCCCCAGCTTGTTTATCATGACGCCAAGGATTTTACCCTGTTGGGAACCAATTTGTGGCACAAAGACAGCCTTCTAAAGGAAACGAAAAGGTATAATAGACACGCTGTCATCTGTGACGGATATTTTTCCGGCAGCGTCAATCCTGAAACCGTATGGTTTGATAAGGCCTACCAAGATTTATACCAGGAGAATCCCGGGTTTCTTGAAGCTATCGCCTATGATACGGCTCAAATTCTGTTTATGGCCGCCAGTGCCGATGACGTAAGTTCTAGACGCCAACTCAAGGAGGTCCTGCAGGGGCAGTTTATATTTGACGGGGCTACCGGACGCACACGGTTTGACGAGACCGGCACCCCAAGCAAGACGTTGTTTCTGATTACCATAAAGGAAGATAAGTTTATGGAGATCAACCGTTAAATAATGTCTCCTGACCTGTGGATTCAAGCACCGACTGCCACAGCTTTCCTGAAGGATCCATCTTTTTGCGTCGCCCGGCCGATGCTTCCATGGGTACATGAACATAGTTATTATTCCAGAAGCTGATAAGAAGATTGGTTTTTCCGGCCATGCCTGCATGTACGGCGTCCCTTGCCAGCAGCCCGCAGAACACAGAGTCATTGGCATTCGCCGGCAGGCTGCGAATAATGTAGGATGGATCAATGTATTTTAAAGAGATGGGGACATCCTTGGCTTTAAAATAATCACTGATTTCTGATTTTAAAAACAGGCCGATATCCTTGAGTTTTACATTGCCGGACGCATCATGTTCAATTTCTTTGTCTTCAAAGAAATTCTGGCCGGCTCCTTCGGCCACAATGATCACCGCATGCTTTCTTAGGGCCAGACGCCGCTCTATAGCAGCCAAGAGTCCGTTTTCCCCATGCAGCAGGATCTCTTCTTCGGGAATAAGCACAAAATTAGCGTCGGGTTGGGCCAGGGCGGCCGTGGCTGCCAGAAATCCGGAATGCCTTCCCATAAGCTTGATCAGGCCGATACCGTTAGGGTAGGCCTCGGCTTCGTTATGAGCGCCCTTAATTGCAAGGGTGGCCACGTCCACGGCTGAATCAAAGCCAAAAGAACGGGATACCAGGAAAATATCATTATCAATGGTTTTTGGGATGCCAACCACTGAAATTTTCAATCCGCGGTGTAAAATTTCATCGCCAATGGCCTTGGAGGCCATCAGTGTCCCGTCTCCCCCAACCATAAAAAGCAGACCAACTCCAACGCGTTCCAGGCAGTCGACAATTTCTCCAATATCCTGTCCTCCCCGGGAAGAACCCAGCATGGACCCTCCGGTATTCTGAATGCCCGAAACCCGTTGGGGGGTCAGTTCAATCAGGTCGTGGCCGAATTCAGGGATAAAGCCCTGGAGGCCGTAACGGGCACCATAAATAGTTTTGACGCCATACACATGGTATAATTCAAGCACTAATGACCGGATAATGTCGTTCAGTCCAGGACATAATCCCCCGCAGTTGGCCACCGCGCACTTGAGTTTGCTGGGATCAAAGTAAATTTTTTCCCGGGGACCGGCTAATTCAAAACTGGGGATATTATTTTGGTTTTCCTCAAAAATTCGGTCAACCCTGACATTAACGCTGATTCTGTATTCATCTTTAATGAAACGTGTTTTACTATCACAGAACGCTCCCTGACAAGCCAAGGGGGATGGAATTCGTGCGGGGCCTAAAACGGGAATGGTCGTGTTGATATTCACATTTTTCATTGAGTCCCTCCATTAAATTTAAAGGTTCCCTTTCCCAGGATGTCGTGAAGATGCAGCAGCCCTTTAAGGCAATTTTTCTCACCAAGGATAGGTAAAACCGTAATTTCATATTTTTCCATTAAATTCAGGGCTTCATATAGATAAGAATCGGGGAATAGATGCCTTGGTGATCGGGTCATTACCTCATCCACAAGAAGCGTGTCGACAGTACCGCCCCCGCTTGCAAGCCAGTGCCGAACATCTCCGTCAGTAAGTATTCCAATAAGTTTGTCTGTCGGATCAAGAACAAAAACAGCCCCCAGGCGGTGAATGTCCATGCAGGCAAGGGCCTGAGACATGGTGGCACCTAGTTGCACAAACGGCACACTTGATTTTTTAAGCATCAGATCGCTGACCTTGCCGGATAAGCGCTGGCCAAGGGCGCCTCCGGGATGGGAGCGCATGAAATCAGCCTTTTTAAATTTTTTCTTTTTTATCAGGGCCACGGCCAGGGCATCGCCCATGGCCAGTTGGGCTGTGGTTGAACAGGTCGGTGCCATATTTAAGGGGCAGGCTTCCTTTTTTACACCGGTATCGATGATCATATCGCAGAATCCTGCCATGGTGGATTCGGGCTTTCCCGTAAAACCTGCAATGCTGCAACCCACTTCCCTTATCACCGGCAAAAGCTGATTAAGTTCTCCGGTTTCACCTGAATTTGAGATGGCAATGAATATATCATTTCGGCTGACCATGCCCAGGTCGCCGTGAACCGCTTCAACCGGATGAAGAAACATGGCATTGGTGCCTGTACTGCTTAAGGTTGCTGCAATTTTTCTTCCGATTAAGCCCGATTTTCCGATTCCTGAAATTATGACCCGTCCTTTAGCATTGCAGATTGAGTTGACTAGGTTTTTAAAATCAGCATTTAGTTTTTCAATGAGGTCCAAAAGGGCCTGTGCTTCCATTTTTAGAACTTGAACAGCGTCATCTATGATCATTGGTCTTTCCGGGTTAATATAAAACTATAGTATTGGGCTGGATATGGTTAAGGTTATGAGATATCACGATTTCATCTTTATACATCAGAAAAGGTCAGCCCACAAGAGATAGGGGCTAAATATACTCATGAACAAATATTTGTTTAAAAATAATTAGTTGACAATTAAAGGGTTATTATGATAGGTCGTTACGGTTTATTTACCCCGATTTGTATAAAAACGGCTTTTTAAAAATTAAAAACCAAATGATTAAATATAACAACGAAACAGGAAGACGATTATGATTTGTACAACTGTTAGAGACGGCCAAGAGTGTGTATTCATGACAGCCAAGGGCTGCAGCTATAACGAAGGCAGCTGTTTTCCCATTATTGATGAATGCAAAGGATGCCAAAGAAGCGCCGAGTTCGCCACAGGTGTTTACTGCGCCGCCGCGCCTGACCCGTCTTTGAAGTGGAAAAACGGCAATTGTAATATGGCCACCCATGTTAAAACCGCCACCGAAACCAAGAAACAGAAACTTAACCCCATCAAGGCATCCAAACGAAGATAACGCAACCGATTCAATGCACGTAAAAACTCTGCAGTTTTCCTTGGACTTCCTTAGGTCTGACTGCAGGGTTTTCTTTTTTTTTGGTGCAAACTTTAGGGCCATGGCCCTTATCTATTGAATTGGATAATACTATAATTTAACAGGTTAAATCATGAATCCCAATGCGCAGGAACTGAATATCATTATTGAACAGGCTGCTCCCCATGTATATGAAATGCTCTCAGACATGGGAAAAAAATTGTTTTACCCAAAAGGTATTTTAACCCAGAGTGCTGAAGCTAAGGACAAGGCGGACAAGGTCAATGCTACCATTGGTATCGCAAAGCAGGGCAGTTGCGTGTTCAGTCTTTCTTCCGTAACAAAATACATTACTCAGATTGAGCCGAATAATTACCTGCCTTATGCATCTTCATTCGGGTTGCCCGAGCTGCGCAAAAAATGGCTTAAGGAACTGTATGTTAAAAATCCGTCACTTGAGGGAACTACCGTCAGCCTGCCCGTTGTCACATCCGGGATTACCCATGGGGTTTCTATTTTTTCCGACATGTGGGTAAATGCCGACGATGTTATCGTGATGCCGGATATGATATGGGGCAACTACAATATGATTTTTTGTGTCCGCAACAGTGCCCGGTTTGTTACATATAGATCTTATGACAAAGCCTTGACCCATTTTAACCTGGATGATTTTGAACGTGTGATCAGGGAGCAGGCGGCACAAAATGATAAAATCATTACGATGCTTAATTTTCCCCACAACCCAACCGGGTATACCCTGAGTAAAAAAGAGGCGGACCGAGTTGCAGAGATTCTCATTGATGTTGCACAAAAGGGCACGAATGTTGTGGCTGCTTGTGATGATGCTTATTTTGGACTGTTTTTCGAAGAGGAAACAGCCAAAGAGTCTTTGTTTGCAAAGCTCGCCGGTAAAACGAGCCGGCTCTTAGCTGTTAAACTCGACGGGCCTACCAAAGAAGATTATGTAATGGGGTTCAGGACCGGGTTTTCCACCTACGGGGTTGCCGCAGAAAGCAACCTTGACGGGGTGTATGACGCCCTGGAAAAAAAGACGGCCGGATGCATCCGGGGGAATATTTCAAACTGTTCCCATTTAAGCCAGACCATTCTTGTTAAGTCCATGGAAGACAAAGACTATGAAGCAGCTAAGCAGGAGAAGTTTAACCTGCTCAAATCCCGGGCCATGGCCATCAAAGAGGTACTCAAAGATCCAAAGTATGCGGATGGCTTTGATGTCTATCCATTTAACTCCGGATATTTTTTGTGTATCCGTGTTAAGGGCGTGAATGCAGAAGAGTTAAGAATCCATTTGCTTGAAAACTATGGTACCGGTTTAATCTCTATTGGCGAAGACAATCTTCGGGTGGCTTTTTCATGCCTGGAAGAAACAAATGTGAAAACTTTATTTGACATTATCCTCTCAGGGATCAATGATTTAAGAAAATAATATTTTTTATATATAATTATGACAACGGGGCGAATTAGTGCCCGACCGAAAACCGTAAATTTTGCCGATTACGGCGTTGGTCTAAAATTTTAATCCTCGAAATACTCTATGTATTCCTCCGGTTAAAATTTCAGCCCGCCTTGTACTCAACAAAATTTTCAGGTTTTCGTTCAGACACGAATTAAAGATGTGGAGGTTTCATTGGCGTTAACCTGAGCCGGATATTAAAAATACCCGGAGAATCCCGGCGGTAGAATCCTATCTTTGCTGATTGACAAATAGAGACCGATTTGGACGGGACAAGAGATGCAGGGGCACAAAATGAACTTAAACAGAAAAAGTAGTGTTGATCTGAAATATGCCGGCAAATGGGTGTTCTATTTTGTTCTGATTGGCATTATGTCCGGCCTTGGTGCGGTTCTGTTTCATTACTTGTGCGGCCTTGGCATGCACTATTTTTTAGACATGATGGCTGGATACAGGCCCCAAGGGCCTGCAGGCGAACATTTGTTGCTGCCTCATACTGATACACCGTTCAACAAGTGGGTGTTATTAGTATTACCGGCGTTGGGCGGTCTTGTCTCCGGGTGGCTTGTTTATACTTTTGCCCCGGAGGCAGAGGGGCATGGTACGGATGCCGCAATCGACGCCTTTCATCACAAGGGCGGTATTATCCGGTCACGGATTCCAATAATCAAAACCATTGCCTCCACCATCACGCTTACCACCGGTGGTTCCGGGGGCAGGGAAGGTCCCATTGCCCAGATTGGGGGCGGATTCGGCTCTTTTCTGGCCACCAGGTTTAATCTGTCTGAGCGGGAGCGGTGCATCATGATGGCCGCAGGTATTGGGGCCGGCGTGGGGAGTATCTTCAGGGCGCCTTTGGCTGGCGCCCTCTTTGCCGCAGAAGTCCTCTACCGTGATCCTGAATTTGAGTCTTCGGTTATCATACCAGCCGGTATCTCCTCTGTGGTCGCCTATTGTACCTTTTGTCTGTTTTTTGGATGGGGATCCCTTTTTGAGTCTCCGTCATTTAAATTTGACAATCCATTCCAGTTAGGTCCTTATCTTGCCCTCGCCGTGGTTCTGGTGCTCACCGGTATTTTGTATGTTAAAGTGTTTTACGGAATCACGCATCTGTTCAGAAAGCTGAAACTCCCAAATCATATTAAACCAGCCGTTGGCGGGCTTATAACCGGCGTCATCGGTTTTTTTATGCCCTATACTCTGGCCTTTGGATACGGCATGGCCCAGGAGGCCATTTTCAACCAGCTGGCCATCCCCGTGCTTTTGGGGCTTGCCCTGGGAAAAATTTTTACCACCTCCTTTTCCATTGGCTCCGGTGGGTCCGGTGGCGTATTTGGACCTTCGGTGGTCATCGGCGGTGCCATGGGCGGGGCTGTGGGGCAGTTTTTTCATATGTTGCTGCCCACGGTTGTAACCCAGCCGGGTGCCTTCGTCATTGTCGGCATGGCCGGGTTTTTCACGGCGGTGTCCAACACCCCCATCTCCACTATCATTTTTGTCAGTGAGATGACCAACTCCTATCATCTTTTGCTGCCAAGTCTTCTGGTTTGTTCGGTGTGTTATCTTTTGGCCACAAAATGGTCGATTTATGAAAACCAGGTAAAATCGCGAGTTGATTCACCGCTTCATGCCGGTGAATTTATGATAGATATTCTTCAAACCATAAAAGTGGAAAAACTTAAAACTTTGATCAAGGACGTCCGATGTCTGAACCAGGACATGAGTTTCAATCATTTTAAAAAAATATTCCAGACCACCAAACAAAGATATTTCCCGGTTATGAACGGGAAAGGGGAGTTGTGCGGCATTTTTTCCTCCACAGATGTTCGTGAGGTCCTTTTCTCAAGTGATCTTGGGCAATTGGTCGTTATGAAGGATATAATGGTCTCCAATATGATTACAACCACTTTGTCCGAAGATTTGAACACGGTACTGCTAAAACTTACAAAGAAAAATATTGATGCGCTGCCTGTGGTGGATGAGGCGAATCCGGGTCTCTTTATTGGTATGCTCTACCGTCGTGATATCATTGCCTACTATAACCAGCATGTGAGTCAAATTCGGGAGATAGAAAAGTAATCCTCCCCCATTCTGATTTGATCAATAATTAACTTGATGAAGAAACAGCCCCCTTGACGGCGCAGTTGCCCCGGCAAGGGGGCGTTCACACGAATCGAGTATTATATTGAACATTTCCGGACTGATCCGTCCTGTACCGGCATCTTTCATGGTACCTACGATATTTCGGACCATGTTTTTTAGAAATCCTGTGGCACAAATACAAAATTCCAGCCGATCGCAAGGCTTTTTTATCCAGTTTGCACTGAAAATCGTTCTTACTGTGGAGGATCTTGGACTGCCCGTATTCTCAAAGGCTTGAAAATCATGTTCGCCCACAAGGTATCCACAACACTGATTCATTCGATCAATGTTCAAAAGCGGCTTTACATGCCATAGATAATCCCGGCCAATGGCCGTGGGGATCTCTCTGTTTAGTATGTAGTACCGGTACTCTTTGGAGCGGACATGATACTGGGCATGGAAATCGGGATCTGTACGCTCGCAGTCATGGATGACAATAGGCGCGGACATAAGACTGTTCATTCCTTTTTGAATAATATCAGGTGCCAGGCGGGTTTTTGCATGGAAATGGGCCACCTGAGCCCGGGCATGGACGCCTGCATCCGTACGTCCGGACCCATGAATTTTGACCTCCTGGTTTAAGATGATGGATAATGTACGTTCCAGTTCACCCTGGATGGTGGGCTTGTCCTTCTGGCGTTGCCATCCAAAAAAGTTGGTGCCGTCATAGGCAACCACAATTTTGAAATTCGTTTCTGGATTGTCAATATTTTTAAGTGTTTTTGGCATTATATGGTATGCTCTTTTTCCTTGATAAGTCGTGCATACTAATAATCTGCCCAGTTATGTATGTCAAGCCAGGCCCTTGTCTGTTCGGATTACACTCAACGGCACATAGGGGATGGGGGGTGTTTGACAACCCTACATTGTGGCATACTTTAATGGATATATAATTATTTGGGGAAAGAGTCGATGATCAGCAATGAATTTAAGATACTTAGATCTCGTTTAAATCGTACCCAGAAAGAGATGGCCCAGCTTTTGGGGGTATCCGTTAAAGCAATACACAGCTATGAGCAGGGGTGGCGCAAAATTCCTGCCCATGTGGAAAGACAGGTCTATTTTTTGGTCTCCCGCACCCTGCAAGGGCCCGGCAAGAAAAAAAAGTGCTGGGATCTATTGAAATGCCCAAGAGAGAAGAAGATCAGTTGTCCGGCGTATGAATTTCAATCCGGGGATATGTGCTGGTTTATTAATGGTACGCGGTGTGGGGGAAAAATTCATGATTCCTGGGAGAAAAAAATGGAAGGGTGTCGAAGTTGCGATGTGTTTTTGGCGATGTTTAATAAGATGCAGGGGGATCAAAAAAAATGAGTCCGGCAAACAAAAAAGAGAATTTATGCCGCTGTGTGGGCACGCAAACCCGGAACCTGCAAAGATCTGCCCTTCCCGGAGTTATTGAACGGATTATAAATACACTTGATGATCCTGAGTGCTTTGCTCATATTGGCGATGCGCCCATCCATTTTTCCACCTCGGTTCGAGACATGATTGAAAAATTAAGAAACATTTTGTTTCCTGGATATTTTTCAAATGAAAAAATGGACAGAGTTAACCAGACCTATCATATGGGGCGGGAAATAAGCCGGCTATATGATATTCTGTCTAAACAAATCATTCATGTATTGCGCCATGATTGTCTAAGATTTGACAGGGTCTGCTCGGAATGTGAACGCCGGGGCAATGAGGCTGCGTTTGCAGTGATTGAGCAGGTTCCGGTTCTGCGAAGAAAATTGGCTGCTGATGTCAGGGCGGCCTATGACGGTGATCCGGCCGCCAAAAGCTATGATGAAATTATTTTTTCTTACCCGGGACTGTATGCTATCACGGTTCACCGGATTGCCAGAATACTTCATCAGCTTGATATCCCCCAGTTGCCCAGGATTATGTCGGAACTGGCCCATAGCCTGACCGGGATTGACATTCACCCCGGTGCCACCATTGGTGAGCGGTTTGTCATCGACCACGGAACCGGTGTCGTCATCGGAGAAACATCCGTGATTGGTGAAAATGTGCGCATCTACCAAAATGTCACCATTGGTGCGTTGTCTCTGCCCAGGGATGCCGGAGAAAAGCTGCGCTGGGTAAAGCGACACCCCACCATTGAAGATGATGTGATTATCTATTCCGGGGCTACCGTGCTTGGTGGCGACACCGTTATCGGGGCGCGGTCCGTTGTGGGTGGGAATGTATGGCTTACACGCTCTATTCCGGCTGATACCAAAATATTCATGGAAGAGCCCCGCCTGATTATTCAACAGCAATTAAAGGAGTCAATAAGTGAAGGCGATTAAAGATATCACCCTGGCCTGCGGCAATACCCCCCTGGTCTACCTGGAAACACCCTCCCGGGAATGCGGGGCAAATCTTTATGCTAAACTGGAATATTTTAATCCAATGGGAAGCGTTAAGGATCGGATTGGCCTTGCCATGATTGAGGCTGGTCTGAAAAGTGGACAGATCGGAGCGGATACGCTTATCGTGGAACCAACATCTGGGAATACCGGTATTGCTCTGGCGTTTGTGGCACGTATCAAAGGGTTGAAGCTTATTTTGACCATGCCTGAAACCATGAGTATGGAACGTCAAAAATTGTTACGTCATTTAGGGGCACAACTGGTTTTGACACCGGGGCGCCTTGGCATGCAGGGTGCCGTGGATAAGGCGACTGAAATCGTTGCAACCCAAGAGAATGCTTTTAAGCCCGACCAGTTTTCAAATCCGGCAAACCCGGCTGCTCATAGGAATACCACCGGTCCGGAGATCTGGGAGGCGGCACAGGGCCAGGTTGATATTTTTGTAGCCGGGGTAGGTACCGGCGGTACCCTGACCGGGGTAACGGAATATATCAAGGGCAAACACCCGGACCTTATGTCCATTGCCGTGGAACCGGCTGCCTCGCCTGTGCTTTCTGGGGGGGGAGCAGGTCCCCACGTTATCCAGGGGATTGGGGCAGGTTTTGTTCCGGCGAATCTGAATCGGGATGTCGTTGACCAAATTTTTACGGTCGAGGGAGAAGATGCCATGAATGGTGCCAGAACCCTTGCCAGGTCATGCGCAATCCTTTGCGGCATCTCATCCGGTGCCAACTATCATGCGGCGTTTCAAACCGGCCTTCAGCATCCGGGAAAAAATATCGTTTTTATGGTATGTGACACAGGTGAACGGTATATCAGCACGAATCTGTTCGACCTGTAATGAGCCTGGGGTCTGTCATGTTTTCCGGGCGCAGCATGTCATCAAGTTGCGCTCGGGTGAGCAGACCTTTGTTGAGAACCAGGTCATATACACTCCCACCTGTTTTGAGGGCTTCCTTTGCAATGGCAGCTGACTGTTCATAGCCAATTAACGGAACCAGCGCGGTGACCAATCCGATGCTGGTCTGAACATAGCTTTGGCATACATCCCGGTTCGCTTCAATGCCGCTGATGCAGCGTGAAACCAGTGTAATGCAGCCGTTTTTAAGAATCATCATGCCGTGCAGCAGATCAAATGCAATGATTGGTTCGGCCATACACAGCTCTAATTCACTGGATTCGGCGGCCATGGATACAACCGTGTCGTATCCCATGACTTGATAACAGATTTGATTCATCAATTCCGGGATCACCGGGTTTACCTTACCCGGCATAATGGAGGATCCCGGCTGCATGGGGGGCAGATTAATCTCATTGAGGCCGCAACGGGGACCTGAAGAGAGCCAGCGAAGATCATTACAAATTTTTGAAATCTGAACGGCTGCAAGTTTGAGGTTGGCAGACATGTGGACAAAAATACCGGCATTCTGGGTGGCCTCCACCAGGTTTTTGGCCCTTCGCAACTGAAAACCGCTGACTTCCGAAAGCCTTTTTACAACCAGATCCGCATAGCCGGGGGGGCTGTTAATGCCTGTGCCAATGGCTGTCGCACCCATATTCACATCCCGAAATGCATCGGCTGCCTGGGTGATGGAGCTGATGGCGCTGTCAATCATGACCGCATAGGCGCTGAATTCCTGTCCCAGGGTCATGGGAACGGCATCCTGATTTTCTGTACGTCCCATTTTGAGCACATCTTTAAATTCTTTGGCTTTTCTTTCCAGGCAATTGCGCAACTCTTCCATTGCCCGGACCAGATTCTTTTTGGATAGCAGCACGGCCAGTTTGATTGCCGTGGGGTAGGCGTCATTGGTGGATTGGGAACAGTTCACATGGTCATTGGGGTGAAGGTGTTGATATTTGCCTTTATTATGTCCCATGATCTCTAAGCCGCGATTGGCAATCACCTCATTGGCATTCATATTAGTGGAGGTGCCGGCCCCCCCCTGAAACATGTCAACAGTGAACTGGTCGTGCAGTTTGCCGTAAAGGATTTCATCACAGGCTTGGGTTATGGCTTCCATTTTGGTTTGATCAATTCTGCCCAGTTCATGATTGGCCATGGCTGCAGCCTTTTTGACCATGGCCAGCGCTTCAACCATGTGCTCAAAATTGTTGATGTGTGCGCCGGAAATGGCAAAGTTTTCCATGGCGCGTTGGGTCTGCACGCCGTAATAAACATCGTTGGAAACGTCTCGTGCGCCCAGGGAATCATATTCCAGACGAAATCCGTTTGCGGCCACATGATCGTTTTTCTTGTTTTCATAAAGTTGATCGGAAAGCATGCGCATGCGTCGGTTAATGCCCACTGCAATCCGGGAGACGATCCTGTAAAAAAAATCAGGATCGGTTTCTCTGAGTCGATCAATTTTTTCCCGTGATATCTGCCATATTTTCACCCCATTTCGGGTAAAAGCACCATTCACGTGTGAAGCGTCTCCTAAAAAAGCACTTTCACTAATCATGTATCCTGTGGTTATGGAGCCAATTTTGCGGGACGTTCCGTGCAGCCCACGCACCAGCTCCACCTCGCCTTCAATGACAATACCTGCCCATCTGCGGGGCATAGATTCATGGAATATCCATTCATTGGGCCGGTATGTTTGATCCCGGGCATCGTTAAAAAAAAATGCCAGATCCTTTTCGTTGATCCCAGTGGATTTTGCGGCCAGTTTTATAATGTTTTGTTTTGTATGCATGAAATCCTCCTGCCAAAGAAGCCGATAAGGTGCAACGGGATTGGGATACTTTTTTAACTTGCACTTTTGGGTAACTCGACAAAATTTTGGGTTGTCACAACAAGGCGAAAAAATAGCCCCGGTATTGATTAATCCGTAAAGGGTGTAATAATATTTTTATCAACTTTAGATTGTAACCCGTCTTTCAAACGTACACAACAACCTAACATACCAAGGATAAATTTATGAAGCATTACAGAAAAGAGCTCTGGTTTGAGGTGCCCGGACGCAGGGCATTTATCAATATTACCCCTAAATGTAGGATGATAATATCATGAGGCTGCTTTTAGTTGAAGATGATGAAAAAATAGCCAGCTTTGTTGAAAAAGGCCTAAAGTCCTCCGGGTTTGCCGTGGATGTGGCCGGTACAGGTCCGGATGGCCTTGATATGGCGTTAGGTGCGGATTTTGATACCTTGATTATCGACATTATGTTGCCGGGTATGGATGGATTTGCCCTTATAGAAAAATTGCGGGCCAAGGGGAAAAATACGCCTATTATCGTACTCAGTGCCCGGGGCAGGGTGGGGGACCGGGTCAAGGGCCTTGAAGCAGGCGCAGACGACTATTTGACCAAGCCCTTCTCTTTTTCTGAACTGCTGGCCCGGGTCCAGGCACTTATTCGGCGGGCCGGAAATAGCACAGAGCCTGTAAGTTTGTCCTATTCGGATTTAAGTGTGGATATCGTCAAGCGCCAGGTTAAAAGAGGTGATGATTTTATTGAGTTGCAGCCTTTGGAATTTTCCCTGCTGGAATATTTGGTACGTAACCGGGAGCGCGTGGTTTCAAAAACCATGATCATGGAACATGTCTGGAATTATAATTTTGACCCCATGACAAATGTGGTGGAAGCTCGTATCTGCCGTCTGCGTGATAAGATCGATAAAGGGTACCCAAGTAAGCTGATCCACACAGTCCGTGGTGCCGGGTATGTATTAAAGGCTGAGGATGCCTAAATTTTTACACACCGGTTTTTTCAGGAGCATCGCCTTTCGCCTGACCGTATGGTATGCAGGTATCTTTTCCATCTCATCCTGTGTGGCCTTCGGCCTCTTTTATTTTCTTGCCACCCAGACCATCATGAATCAGGTGGACCAGGAACTCATGGACAAGGCCGGATATTTTCGTACGGTCATCAGCCGGGGTGGTATTGTCGGTGCCCAGAATTTGGCCGTGATCGAAGCCCAGGCTGCCGGGGAAAAGCAGATTTTCTTCAGGCTGCTTTATCCCACAGGCGAGGTCTTTGCCTCCTCCTCAATGTCCTATTGGAAGGATGTCCGCATAAATAAGGAAATGGTGGACCGGCTTCTGACGTCCCGGGTTTCGGTGTTTCAAACGGTTCATATTGCAGGTCAGGAACTAAAGGCAAGAATGATGTATACCTTTGTGGCATCCAATGTTATTTTGCAATCCGGTCTTGCTATGAATTCATATTCCCGGTTTTTGACGGGTTTTAAGAAAATATTTTCCATTTCCATGGGGTTTGTAATTTTATTTTCAGCGGTTTCCGGTATGTTTTTATCCCGGGAGGCCCTTTACGGTGTTGCGGCCATCAGGGCGACAGCCAGTACCATAACCGGATCCAATCTGAACGAACGGGTTCCCGAATCCGGCAGCCGGGATGAACTTGATCTTCTGGCCGTGACCTTTAACCGGATGCTGGATCGGATTTCAGCTCTGGTAAAAAGTATGCGCGAGATGTCCGATAATATTGCCCATGATCTTAAAAGCCCACTGACGCGGATAAGGGGGTTTGCTGAACTGGCACTGATCCAGGAGACTGAAGGGGATATCGAGTCCTACCGAACTATGGCGGCCAACACCATTGAAGAATCCGATCATCTGCTGGACATGATTAATACCATGCTGGTAATCTCCCGGGCCGAGGCTGGAGAAGCTGAATTTGAGTGTGCGCCTGTGGATTTAAGTGCCATGATTATTGACGCGTGGGACCTGTTTGTTCCCCTGGCCGAGGACAAACAGATCGCCTTTACCCAGCAGGTTGATCCCGGGATGTGGATACAAGGGGATGCCGGTATGCTCCAACGTGCCTTTGGTAATCTGATTGACAATGCCATCAAATATACCCCTGAAAAAGGCCAGGTCCATTTGACGCTGCACGCTTGTGGTAAAGAACTGGTGGAGATCCAGGTCAAAGATTCCGGACCCGGCATTGATCCTGCGAACCGGGAAAAAGTTTTCGAACGATTTTTTCGGGAAGAATCTTCCCGGACAACGCCGGGCACAGGGCTTGGTCTAAGTCTTGCCAAAACCATTATAGAACAGCACGGTGGGGCAATTTCAGTGCATCCCGGTGGAGACGAGGGAAGTATTTTTATCGTGACATTACCGCATCGTAATTTTCAGATCATTTAAAAATTATCTTTGTGTTTTATTTTTTATCTACGTCCATGAAGATAGCGTTTAAAATAAATTAATATTGTTTTAAGGAGGTATAAGATGAGACCTGTGGATAAAAAAATTACAATTTTCACTGTATGTCTAATGCTCTTTGGCCTTTTGGTCTTTCCTGCACTGTCTGGGGCCAGGACTCGGATGGTTCCGGTAAGTTTTTCAGAACTTGCACAGCAGGCCAAACCTGGTGTGGTAAATATCCAGACCGTAAAGACAATCAAGGGTGGCGGTCGGGTTTTTCGGCATTTTTTCGGTTCCCCATTCGGCAACCAACCCGGATTAGACGACTTTTTTGGTGGGATACCCAGAAGTCGCAGGGAAAAAAGCCTTGGATCCGGCTTTATCATTGATAAAACAGGGTACATTGTTACCAATAACCATGTGATCAAAGATGCGGATCAGATCAAGGTTATCCTTCATGATGACCAAGAGTATGATGCTCGGATCATCGGTGCGGACCCAATAACAGACCTTGCATTGATAAAGATTGATGCCAAAAATCTTAAACCATTGGAATTCGGATCTTCCAAGGATGCGAAGGTGGGTTCCTGGGTTGTGGCCATCGGTTCCCCCTTTGGCCTTGAGCAGACCGTGACTGCCGGCATCGTTTCCGCCAAGGGGAGGATCCTGGGTTCAGGACCCTATGATGATTATATTCAGACCGATGCGTCTATTAATCCGGGTAACTCCGGCGGGCCGTTGCTGAATATGGACGGGGAAGTGGTCGGTATTAATACTGCTATTATTAAATCCGGTCAGGGTATTGGTTTTGCCATCCCTTCGGATCTTGCCACCAGTGTCATTGACCAGCTGAAGGACTCCAAGCGTGTATCCAGAGGATGGTTGGGCGTCTCCATCCAGGATGTCAGTAAAGAGATGAGTGAATATTATAATCTGGATCCGGATGAAGGTGTTTACGTGGCAAAAGCCTATGAGGATAATCCTGCATACGAGGCCGGCATCCGTCAGGGTGATGTGATTATCAGTGTTGAAGGGGTAAAAATCAGCTCTTCTAGAGATTTGACCATGACCATTGCCAATTTAAGAGTGGGCTCCAAAGTCGATGTTGACGTGATTCGTCAAGGAAAAAATAAAACATTTACGGTTAAACTTGGTGAACGCCCGGATAACCCGGGAGGTTCCCAGCTCGGAGAAGAACTCAATAGCTTTGATGATTTTGGTTTTATGTTTAAACCTTTGAATAAGGATTTAGCAGATCAGCTTGGCTATCCCCCGTCCATTAAAGGACTTGTCGTGACCCAGATTGATCAAGGGTCCCAGGCGGCAATGTCCGGCGTGAGAACAGGGGATCTTTTGGTGGAAATAAACCATAAAAAAATTAACAGCGTAGGCGACTATACCGGAACGATGAATAAGATAAAGAAAGGACAGGCTGTTTATATGGTCTTTATGCGAGGTAACGTCCAGAAATTTGTGGTCCGGTTTGAAAAATAGAGAAGTTTAGCAACAATACTATTCTGAATACGGTACACGCCATGATATAGTGTGTACCGTTTCGGCTATTTAGTGCCCGACCGAAAACCGTAAATTTTGCCGATTACGGCGTTGGCCTGAAATTTTAATCCTCGAAATACTCCATGTATTTCTCCGGTTAAAATTTCAGGCCGCCTTGTACTCAACAGAATTTCCAGGTTTTCGTTCAGACACTATTCATAAGGAGAAAATAATGTTAACCGTTTACGGCGCGGCATGGTGTCCACATTGCACAGAGACCGTTTCCTATTTGGAACATAAAAATATTGCGTTTAATTATGTTGATATTGAATCGGCACCCGATGATTTGGTACAGCAGGTCATTGAAGTTAATGGCGGTGATGACTGGGTGGTGCCCACACTCGAGAACGATGGTAAGTGGCGGCCCGGCAAGGTGTTTAACCCTCATGAGATAGACAGCGATTTGAAAGCGCTTGGCCTGAAACTGGACTGAAATTAGAGGCTTTGAATCGGTGGATTACCATTTGATAATGCTGGTGTCATGTTCAGGTCATGTTCAGGTGGTAGTTTTTATTCAACGCTGGGTAATTTGCTGTTGCGGCTAATGCGGTATGAACCGTTATTGCTAAATCATAACCGGCGAAAAATCTCCCTCCTCTTTAAAACGGGCTGCCTTATTCACGGTAGCCCGTTTTGTTGTAATGCTTATGCTTATTGTTGACCTTGATTACGGTTTAAGATATTTGAAAAGATAAATTCTTTATTTCCTTGAATTAAGACAGGTGTGATCCCCGAATATGCTATAAGTGATAAGGGGATCAATAATTGCCATGAAGCAGTAAAAAACGAGGCATTGGGAATTGGATAATGAACCAATAAAAAAAGCCGCTGGAAAAAACAGCGGCTTGATTTCTTAATTTGGTGGAGCTGAGGGGGCTCGAACCCCTGACCTCATGGCTGCCAGCCATGCGCTCTCCCAGCTGAGCTACAGCCCCACAAAAGAGTGGTAGATGTATAATAGAAACCGCATGGTGTGTCAATAAAAAAATGGTTTTTTGATAGATTAAAATTGCAGCCTTAGAATATTTATTGACACAAGTTGTTGTGAAACGATATTATTCCATGCTTTTAACTTAACAGAACAGGGTCAAGGAGTTATACAAGGATGCTGCGTTACCTTCGAGAAAACACAGGAAATTGGATCATAAAGTTTTTTCTGGCTATCATTATTGTCGTGTTTGTTTTTTTAGGTGTTGGCAGTATGAACGCCGGCAAGAAAAATCAAGTGGCCTCGGTGAATGATCAGGCCATCACGTTTGCGGAATACCGGGATGCGTATCAGCGCATGATTCAACGTCTTCAGCAGCAGTTTGGGAATTCTTTGAATGACGACTTAATAAAGTCGATGAATGTTAAGCAGTATGCAGTGAACAGCCTGATTGATCAAAAAATTCTGGAAATTGAGGCCCAAAAGTTAAAAATTGTTGTGTCTGATGAGGAGCTGAAACAAAATTTGCTCTCCGTCAAGGCTTTCCAGAAGGACGGTCTTTTTAATATGGATATGTACAAGCGTGTGCTTGGGCAGAACGCCATGACGCCTGAAACATTTGAAGCGATGCAGCGCAACACCATTAGAAATGCCAAACTCCAGCGCATGGTGATCAATGGTATAACCGTTGGAAATCAAGAGGCCCAGGCATGGTATTTATTTAACAACACAAAAGCCGGTATTAACTATGTTCTGATTGATCCTGACACCTTTTCTGATGTCTTTGCCAACGAAGATCAGATTCGTGCCCAATATGATGATCATCATGATTTATATATGTCTGAACCTAAATGTAAAGCGGCATTCATTGTGTTTGCACCTAAGGATTTCGAGGGCCAGGTTAAGATTGAAGAGGCTTCGGTTCGGGATTTTTATGATCAGAATCAGGCGCAATTTACCACACCGGAACAGGTTGAGGCCAGCCATATCCTAATAAAGGTTGGTGAAAATGCGGATGAGCAGGCTGTTGCCAAGGCAAGAGAAGAGGCCTTAAGCGTTTATGAAAAAGCAATCCAATCGGTAGATTTTTCAGAACTTGCCAAAGCATATTCCCAGGGTCCGTCTGCTGCAAACGGTGGGTATCTGGGCCGGTTTGACAAGACAAGTATGGTCAAACCCTTTGCTGATGCTGCATTTTCCATGAAAGCAGGCGATATTTCACAACCGGTTAGAACCCGTTTTGGTTGGCATATTATTAAGGTGACGGATAAAACACCTGAAACCGTGACGCCTTTTGAGACAGCTAAAGCACAAATTCAAAAGGAACTGGCCGCAAGCCAACTTCAGGATATGGCATATAATAAGGCAGAGGATGCCTATGACGCAGTGCTTGACGGAGATTCCTTTGAACAAGTTGCGTTAGTTGCAGCCAAACAGGCAGTAAGTACACCTGCTTTTACTATCCTGGGATCAGAACTTAAGGGTATGGGTATTTCAGATCCTGGTGAGTTTGCCTCCACCGCTTTTTCCCTTGTTGATAATGAGATCAGTGAAGTCAAGAAGATTGGGAATAATTATTATTTGATGCATGTGCTTGAAAAGATAGAGCCAAGCTTACGTGCCTACGACGATGTAAAAAAGGAAATTGCCGTTAAATTGACGGCTGATTTGCAAAAACAAGCTGCCAAGAAAGCGGCTGAGTCGATGCTTGACAAAGCAGGTAATGACGCAGCAAATATTGAAAAAATTGCCCGTGACAACGATCTTACGATTGAATCCAGCACGTTGTTCACTCGCAACGAAGCTGTCCCCGGTATTGGCGGGTCTGAGATAATTGCACAAGCTGCCTTTTCTCTTGATGAAAAAGATGATATCTATAAACAAGTCCTTGAGGTGTCCGGAAAATTTTACATTATCGGTCTGAAAGAAAAACAGATACCTGACACTACTGCCATTGCCGATAATATTGATAAAGTTAAACTGCAGCTTGAGGCACGAAAACAACAGGATTATTATTCTCAATGGCTGGCGGCCCGGAAAGAGAACGCTGACATTCGGATAAATACAGATATTATTAACTGATACTCAGATGAAGAAGGTGGGATATCAGTTCTGAATTTATTTTTTATTTCGGCTTTGAACTTTGAAGGGGTTTTATTGGTTCTGATACATTGTTTTTCAGATAGTAGTCCAAATCAAACAACTGTTTAAATGTAAGGGCAGTAAATTTGACGTGGCGTTTTCTGACTTGCATTGAACTGAATGAAGGTGTATCCGTTATTTCATAGTCAGCAACGGTTTGAAATGGAAGATCACCAACATAATATCCCATACTGCTCAAAAAAATAGATTCCTGGTTTCTATTTACGGAGTCTTCTGATTTGTTTTCGGTGTTTATGTATTTGAAACACAGCCCCCCCATACTAATGTCGATGATTTGACCAATTTTGTTGGAATTGGGGCTGATAGCTGCATAGGCACCGTCCACTGCTTTATATCGTTTGTTTTTTCGACGCTCAATGGTTCTTTTTCTTCCAACCATAAATGAATCCTCAGCTTTCTGTGTTGAAAATTTTTTTGCCTATTTTGCTCCCTGTGTTTTCCGCAAAGAACATGCAATATATACGCCAGAGAATGTGTTTGTAGCTCTATACTATGTGCTAAATCCTAAGCGACGATAATCGTAAATAAATCAGAAAAATCCCAGCATGTTTTTATTGGGATAAATATTTATTTTTCAGGTGTTGTGAAATTTATTTAGTAATAATTGTGTAAATAAAGTGTTATATTGTGAAAAAAAATATTTAGCTATGCGCTTGCATTTCACCGTTCTTTTTTTGAAATGTCTGCCATACGGTCTGGCACACACTGTAATTAAAACCTCTGTATCGCAGATAGTTCATCATTTTTTTTCGGCATTCAGATTCATCCAAAGGCGTCCAGACATGCTTTTTAGCCTCAACGGCTTTTAATGCCAGATCCTCGTCTTTATATACATCTAATAGTTCTTGGGCAAGTGCTGGGTCAATACCTTTTTGGCGCAACTCAAATCTTAGGGCATATACGGATTTTGGTTTGTAACGGATTCGGTTTTCGATAAACTGTCGTGCGAAATTTTTGTCGTTCAGGTAATTAAATTCTGACAACTGCACAACAACGCGGTCGATAATGATAGCGTCATATCCTTTATTTGTCAGATATTGTTTCATCTGACGGATGGTTTTAGGGCTTTTCGCCAGATATCCCAAGGCCTTTTGGTATGCTGTTTCAACAGTCATTTTGTTTTTCCATGTTTTATTATGTGTTGAGCCTCGATGGTTATGAATCCTGTCCGTCCGTGTTTTTTTATAAGAAAGTCTGGGTAAGTCACTCAGATCTTTCAAACTTTGTTGTGGGCCGAGGCCTGGGTGTAGATAGACCAAGGACGGCCCGTGGCCGTTGTATGAAACAGGCTTTGGGAGCCTGTTTTTTTCCAGGTGATCGTTAAGTGAGCCAGATTTTCCTTTGATGTATGCCGGACAATGAAATGGTTTGTGAACAGCCGGTCATCTTCATAATTAATTGAAACCCGACTTTGCACAGTATCTCCGGGCAGAGCCTCTTTTTGATATATGACGTCACATGTCACAGGGGTATATTCAAAGTTTAATGTGTCGGGTAAGGATTGCACTGCCCATTTGACATAGACTGGATTATTCACATGTTCGTTGAGATCCAGATCGAGAAAATGAACGGGAAAGGTGCATTCATAGTCAGCATGGGTCAAATTTGCTTTGGGTTTGATTCGGTTGGCAGGTTTTTGTGCTGGGCTCGTCGTTAAAGACGGCGGCATATGCTGTGACAACCTCACTGGTCTGTTGTTTGTTGACTTTATCAGTATCCAAATACTCGAGGCGGTTACCAGGGGGCAGGGCGAGTCCAGGGGGTGTTTCTGTTCCGCCATTAGCCGGAATCGTCTGATTTCGTAAAGGTTTTTCCACGTCGTCCGCCATGTTTGAACAACCAGCGTCGTCATCCAGTCAATGGGTTTGTGAATTTTTATCCGGTATTGAGTCACCACCCATTTAAGATTTTTGGGGGCCATATCGAACCCGGAAATTCCCAGGGCGTGGCAGTGGGCTGAGGCCACATCCTGGAATATACTTAAAAGCCAATCCATTTTGATCTTTCCGCTGATGGTTAAAGCGGAATAGGGCAGACTAAATTTTTGTGAGAATGCGTCTGGATTATTTTTCATTATCTTTTATCCCTTCAATCAGGCGTCCTGGTGTTTTGACCAAATCTCCCAGCAGGTTGAGCAATCCTTTTCCCACTGCAGACGGGTGGAGAGGCACTACTGTGGGATCTGATATTTTGCCATAGGCCCTGATTGGAAAAGAGACGAGACGGCCATTTAGAATCGTATTTACAATCGGAATATATTTAATAATGGTGTCAATGGTTTTAAACGGAGCCACCAAAAGGGTGATATCCAGGGCATCGTTTAACGGATCAGCCCACCCTTCGGCGATGATGGCCATATTATCTGCATCAATAACGGCTTTTTTTATATGCACCACACTGTCTTTTATGTCTGCATTGGCCGTAAATGTTTTAAATCCGAATCCCTGTTGCTGAATGTCGGTTTCTCCTAAGATATTAACAACGGATAACACCCTGGAGAGCAGGGTCGCTTTATATATGCGGCCGGACTGAGCCTTAAAATTAAGACGCCCGTTCTGTTTGAATTTTGCCTGGGTCAAAGACTGCGCAACGCCGGAAAGTTCTCCCACAAGTGTATAACGTCCTTCAATAATACTTTGACTGCCTGTAAGGCAGTCCAGGGAAAGAGACACCTCCTTTGCCTGGTCCGTATTAAAAAAAACGCGGGTTAGCACACCTGGCTTATCCCCTGCATGATTAATGGTTATCCGCCCTGAAAGGTCAAGGTCACAGAGGGTTGCATGGGTAATATCTATATCCGTGACCGATTGATTCAAAGTAGCTTTTGCCTGAACCCTTTGGTATTTTCGCTGGTCATAATCCAATGTGTTGACATTTAAAAAAATATGTCCCTGTTTGAACAGCGGACGCGGGGGGGCGGTGGATACTGGGGCTTCTTTGGCGGGTAAAAGGGGGGCAAGGTTCAGTGTATCTGCCGTTATGGTAATGTTGTTGGTTTTGTCTGTTGAAATCGTGAACCTCTTTGCTCCGGCCACTTCTCGAAGTTGACGGTAAAGATATGAATCCGTATAAAGCAGGTTTTCCAGGGTTATTTTATCCAGTTTTCCGACAAAATTAATCTTTGGCATCTCCGGATTTTTGTAAAAGGTCACATCCGCTTCGGTTCGATCTCCATCTTCGATCTTTAATTGAGACAGGCTGATTTTATTTATGGTAGGGCCGTCTGCCTTACATAATACCTTTGTACCAGATGTGGTGAGAAGCTGGCCCTGGAAAAGGCAGTCGCCCGGCTGTTTTACAAAATGTCCTTGAGTCAATGTCAAAGGCAGGGTAATACTTTGGCTGTATTGGGACGAAATGTTTTTTTTAAGCCAGATCAGATCTTTAATAATACAGGTAATGTCTGCCAGCGTTATTGTTGAAGGGGCTGCCTTGAATTTGAAGAACAGATCCGAAATGCCATTGGTATTGTTGTGAAATACGACACTCCCTTTGTCCACCTGGCCTGTCATGTGTGTCTGCCACAAGTTTGGCGAAAACATAGGACCTTTAACGTCAAGGTCTTTAATAATCATTATGCCGGAAACATTTTTCACGGGGCTAAGCTTTTGGGGGACTCCAAGGTAAAGCTCAACCAGAGGAAGAGCCTGTTCCAGTATAATATTGGCGGCCATGTTTTTTATATGCATGGGAACAAGGCCCCTAGTGTCAATTTCGGCATTCAGTTTTGATATTTTGCTGTTTCCTAAGGTACCTGACATGTTTTTCAAAACAACTTTTCGGTTGTCTAAAAGAAACGAGCCGCTGTTGATATGGATAGGCAGGGGCATGGGCCGATAATTGCCGATTGCATGGATGTTCTTTGCGATAACCTTGACACCAAGGTCTTTGTGGAAATTGGTATTCTCCAGTTCAAGAATGGCTTCTGTGCGTCCGGTCAGGTCCGATATTTTTGACATTTCCCTGGCCAGGGACGTGTCTGGCAACATTGAGATAAGAATCGCCGGCAGTTCTGCTAAATCAACTTCCAGGGGAAATTTGCCTGAAAACGGGACAGTATGCTGATGAATCAGATTGATGTCAAGATCACCACCGGTGATAATTGTTTTTCCCACATGGCCGCTTTCAGGGTGAATGTGAAGGATCCCGTCTTTCATCTCTGCCCGTCCCGAGGCATTGTTTACAAGGACAGGCACATGGGGGATTTTAACTGTGGTGGAGTCGGAACAGCCGTCTATAAAAATGTTTTTTGTGCTAAACAGTTGATCAATGCTTTTACTTTTAAATCCTACAGTCACCTTTTGGGCGGTGCCTGATCTGAGTATGTCAAATAAGATATCAGATGTTTCAAGTCCTTTAAGAAGCGGCAGACACACCTGTCTTGCCTGCCTGATATCAATCTGCTCTCCGGTAAATTCAAGGCTTGACGCTTCTTGTCCAGGGGATAGCGATAAATCTATTCCAACACGCCCTCTGGGATAAACAAGTTCCAGGGGCGAAAGGCAGGCTGTAACCTTTTTTTTTGACATGCCAAATTTAAGGTGAACCTCCTTTGTTATAATGGGGTTGTCTTTGGGTGATTCAAGATGGGCCCGAAGGGATGTGATTTTCAGATTACCTGCAAACAAGGTGTTCTTGTCATGACGGCATTCTAATGACAGATTCGGGATCTCAATATTTTTTATTCGACCCTTTAATGCAGATTCAAGGTTTGGCATGCGACCTGTCTCCAGGTGAATCCCTGATACCTGAGCCTCGATATTTAAAGCCTTTTTTCGGCCTGCGATTCGAATCCGTGCGTCCATGGTGGCAAAATAATTTGACCGTGCACGGGTTATAATCATGTCGAGCTGATCCCTGTCTGCCAAGGGTAAATCAAACAACCAGTCAAATGCGGTCTGCACTGATGCGCCCCAATGCGGTGGTGCTTTAAATTTATTTTTTTTGCTGACAGTCTTATTGAGGATCAGTTCTGGGGATTGAAGGGTGATACGCCTGACAGCGGTTTTGAATTTGAGAAGCTGGAGCAGACTCAGTTCCACCAGGGCCTTGTCGATTGAAATCTTATTTTTGGGGTCAAATTGTGCGGATATATCTATTATGCGCAGACTTGGCAAAGGAGAGAGAATAAACGCTAATTGATTAAACCGGACGGTGATGCCGGTTTCATTTTGAAGCGCTTTGGTTAGACGTCCTTTGACCTGCTCTGTGTTGATCAATGGGGTGATGGCAAAGCACAGGGCTACTGCGCAGAGGGTTAGGGTGACCGCAGAAAAAACACCAATGCGCAGTATGGTTCTTTTGTTCATAGCCATACATTCATACTTGTTTGGCAATAAAATTGGGTTTTAAGGGTATATAGAACCGGATGTTACTGCCATTTATATCCGATTTTATGGCTTAACGTAATAAAATCTGCCGCAATGTATTCGGCCTGGTCTGTCAGGATCTGTTTGATCTCTTCTTTTTCAGGGTCTATGTCATCCAGGGTTGCAAGAGGCGCTTCCCCTTTTTGTTTGCGATAATTGTTTTCCAGGTCCAGCTCTTCTTGATTAAAAGCGGTATCTGTTTTCAGGCGTGCCGCCAGATTTAAAGAGAGCGTTTTTTGTTCACTCAAAGATTCAGCCAATTGAATTCGCTGGGTGAGATATTTAATGCCAAAGGACTTTTCTGCCCGTTTTTCATACGCATCGGCTAAAGGTTTGACCATGGGCTGCAAAGGCATATATGCTGAATAGCGGGTGGCATCAATGTGGTCCCAGAGCAAGGCACCGTCGAGGGCGCTTTCTCCAGTATCTTTGGTTCTATAAATCTGTGGGAACCAGATGTCGGGTTCTACGCCTTTATGTTGGGTGCTTTTACCTGAGACCCGGTAAAATTTGGCAGAAGTCATCTTCAACCGTCCATCCCCCAAAGGTTTGAGTTCCTGAACCGTGCCCTTGCCAAAACTTCGGGTGCCCACAATAAGCCCCCGGTGATAATCTTTAATGGCACCTGCAAAAATTTCACTGGCCGATGCACTCATTCTGTTAATGAGTACCATAAGGGGGCCTGTGTAAGCAATTTTGGGATCTTCATCATACAGGCGGGAGACCCTGAATTTTGTTTTGACCTGTACCGTGGGGCCATATTTAAGGAACAGCCCTGTCAAATCATTGGCTTCTTTAAGCGATCCCCCCCCATTGTCTCTTAAATCAACAATCAATCCGTCAATTTTTTCTTTTTTCAACTCTTTCAGCAGTTTTGTTACGTCTCTTGTGGTGCTTTTGTAATCAGTCTCTCCCCTGTGATAGGCATCAAAGTCTATGTAAAAATTGGGGATTTCAATGATGCCCAGCTTATAAGTCCGTCCGTTTGAAGTTATATTAACGACCTCTTTTTTTGCGGACTGTTCCTCTAATTTTACCTTGTCTCGTTTGATGCTGATGGTCGCAGTTACATTGGATTTTCTGGCAGGAATAATTTTTAACCGTACAAAGGTGTCTTTGGGCCCTCGAATCTGCTTGACCACATCGTCAATGCGCTGACCAATGGTGTCTTTAATTTCTCCATCCTGGCCCTGGCCCACGCCGATTATTTTATCCCCAGGGGCAAGTTTCTGGGATTTGTCGGCCGGACCTTTGGGGATAAGCCTGACGACCTTTGTGTATTCATATTCGTTTTGCAGCACAGCCCCAATGCCCTCCAAACTCAGTTTCATATGAATGTCGAAATCCTCGGACATACGCGGGGCAAAATATTGGGAATGGGGATCAAAGGACATGGTGACGGCATTCATGAAAATCTGGAATACATCCCTGGACTGTGTCTGGGATAGGCGGGACAATCGGTTGGAATAGATTTTTTCCAGGTTTTCGGAAATCTCATCATCTGATGTTTTATCTATTTTTAAGTTAATAATGTGATTTTTCAGCTCTTTTTTCCACAGGGGCTTAAGCCCCGAGATGTCCCGGATAAAGGGTTTATGCTCATAGTCAATGACAAGGGTTTCGTTTTTGGAAAAATCAATCTGGGTTTGCCAGGCTTTGGCTAATTTAAGAATATATTCCAGGCGCTCCTGGCTACGGGACTGATAAAGGTTGAAAATTTCAAAGGCCGGTCCAAGGTTTCCCGCTTTCACATATTTATACATCAGCTGTTTCAACGGCGCGTATTCATTCAGGTCTGCCTGGGTCAGAAGATGTCTGCCCGGGTCCAAGGATTTGATATATCGGTCAAAGACAAGGACAGACATATTTCTATCCAGTTTTTTTCCAGTAAAATGATCCCGTTCAAGGGCATGGACAATGGCAATGCACTGTTGGGACTGTTCATCCTGAAACGTCAGTTCATCAATTTGTGCATGGCACAGTGGCGTGAAATAAAGAAATGCTGTGAAAATGAGTACAGCTCCAAGCCTACGGCGCAGTTTATTTTTCTGTGTCATAATCTATGTTTATATCCTTTGGTGTTTCAAAACTAATCCGGCCAAGCCTGCCGGATCTAAGATCCCTAATAATAAGTTGTGATGCTTTTTGAACATCAACATATCCGCCTTTTTTAAGACATCCCCGGAATTTGCCCACAGATTCGATAAGTGCCTGGGGGGCGCCGGGCAACGGATTTAAAAATGGGTAGCGCTCGACAAGACCGGCCGGGTATCTTTCCAGTAAAAACTGTGCGGCAAAATAGGCGATTTCATGATAGTCAATGGCGGTGTCGCTGATGGCACCGGACGCAGCCAGGGCAAGTCCACGCTGCCTGGGTTCAATCACCGGCCACAAGATACCCGGGGTATCATAAATATCAATGTTCCCTTTAAGGCTTGTGCGCTGTTGGTGGCGGGTTACGGCCGGTATATTTCCTGTCTTTGCCACTTTCCGGCCCGCCAGGGTGTTTAAAATTGTGGATTTTCCGGTGTTGGGAATGCCCACCACCATGACTTTCGCCTTCCTCGCCTTGTTCCTGTCTACCTGTGAGACCAGTGCCTCTAACGTATGTGTGGTCTCTTGCGCGCGGGTTCCGCAGATGGCCGCTGCCGGCTGTTTGATGTCCCGGTTAAAATACTCAAGCCAGGCCTGTGTCGCCTCCGGATCAGCGATATCGGCTTTATTGAGTACTTTCATCCGATTTTTGCCCGTGGCAATTTTTTCTAAAAAGGGGTTTGAACTGGACAAAGGCAGCCTTGCATCAACGACCTCAAACAGGGCATCTACCCTGGCAATGGCTCTTTTGAGCTGATTTTTTGTCTCCAGCATATGGCCGGGAAACCACTGGATATTCATTTTTCTATTTTTTTAATTTCCTGTTGAAGATTGATTGTTTTATCCGCCGGCAAGGGGTTTTGCTCAACACTGTCTCTTTGGAAAAGATACAGATATGAAAAAATTATTGCAATGATACTGGAGCCGATAAACCCGCTGACAGCCAAGGCAATGGTGTAACCAATCCAGTTGTAATGATTGTAATACCCGAAGGCCCCACCGGCTATGAGGCTTAAAATGAATATAAGTGCAAAAATAAGGTTCATAAGTTTATCAAAGTATTAAAGTTATGCAAATTCATAAAATCTTGTCAGGATATGGATCAATTCATTGTGTAGCCCTTTGTTTGAAGCAGCGAAGCCTTTTTCCGGGAATTGCCGGCCTCCTCTAAAATCAGTGACCACACCACCTGCTTCCCTTAAAATAACTGTCCCTGCGGCAATATCATAGATGTTGAGATTCATTTCCCAGAATCCGTCCAGACTGCCCATCGCTGTATAACAAAGATCCAACGCAGCGGATCCAAAACGCCTGATGTCCCTAAGTTTTGGTACAATCTCATTAAAAATCGGCAAATTGTTGTTTTCAAGACCGGCTCTCAGGCATGCAAAGCCCGTTGCCATGACTGCGTTGTAAAGATCCCTGGTTGCAGAAACATGGATTGCCGTATCGCCTATAAATGCGCCGTTGCCTTTTTCAGCATAAAACAACTGGCCCATCGCAGGGGCGTAGACCACGCCAAGTATCAGTTCTCCCTTCTTTTCCAGGGCTATGCTGATGCTGTAAAAAGGCAGTCGGTGGACAAAAGATGTGGTGCCGTCTATGGGATCAATGATCCACTTAAATTCACTGTTTGTCTCTACGGCCCCGTACTCTTCTCCGAGGATGCCATGATCAGGAAACCGCTCAAGGATTGCCTTGACTAAAAATGCTTCTACCTTTTTGTCTATTTGCGTGACAATATCTTTTGTTGATTTGAATTCAAGGTCATGGGGCGTTAAGCCTTTTTGGCCTTCTATGCAGAGCATTCCTGCTTTAATGGCCAAGTTTTTTATAAAGGAAATCAAGCTATTAACCGTTTTAATTAATTTTTTCTAAGGATCATTAAAAATCAAGGTCAATTATTATGGCATATTACTTGGCATTTGAAAATACCCGACACATTCATTGGAAAAACATTCGGGTTACGGTTCTAAAGTTCCAGGACCATGATTAAGATACAATTTCTCGGTCTTGATTTTTAAAGTGTGAAATGTAATGATTGCCATAACTTTCTGACCTATTTCACAGTTCCCGGTTTCACAATTTACGGGAGACTAAGGCGTCAACCCCCACACAACACCACGGATATTATGAAACGATCTCTTGTCCTCACAATCTTTTTGGTAATGTTTACCGCTCATGTAACACTGGCGGCAGAAGAAAAATCCGAACCACCTAACTCCGAGTCTCCTAATTCTGCAGCGGTTAAATCCGAAGAACCTGAACGCAAGTTTATCAAAGCGGAATTGAGTAAAAACGCCCCCCCCATGGTAGCAACCCACATTCCAACCCTGGTGGAAACTGTCCGTTTTTCCGGTGATATCCGCCTTTGTGGAGAAAAAATCCCTTTTACAGATCCCGAAGTCAGAGAGCGGCTTGAAAAAGAGATGATGCTGGCCGTATGGAACCGCCCCCAGGTGATGCTGTGGATCAAACGGGCTAATCGATGGTTTCCCCACATCGAAAAAATTTTAAAAAAGGAAAAACTGCCGTTGGATTTAAAATATCTGCCCATTGTGGAAAGTGCGCTTTTGTCTTATGGGGAATCTTCCAAAGGCGCGGTTGGATACTGGCAATTTATTAAAAGTACAGGGAAAAGATACGGATTACGCATTGATTCAAGAGTCGACGAACGCCGGAACATGTTTAAGTCCACAAAGGCAGCCTGCCGCTATCTTAAAGATCTTTATTCCCAGTTTAACTCATACCTGCTGGCTATGTCCGCATATAACATGGGAGAATATGGTCTGAGCAAAGCTATACAACTTCAAGATACTCAGGACTTTTTTTCTTTGTACCTGCCCCTGGAGACCCAGCGCTATATCCTAAAAATGGTTGCGGTCAAGTTGATTCTGTCTAACCCGGAAGCGTATGGGTTTCATCTTGGACCCCAGGATTTTTATCCGGTATTTACATTCTCTGAAATAAAACTTTCTACAAAACGTGTTGTACCTTTATCCATGATTGCCAAAGCCTGTGACATTTCATTTAAAACCATCAAGGACTATAATCCACAGCTTCGAGGATATTTTTTGTCAGAAGGCAAAACCACCCTTCTTGTACCCGAGGGCAAGCATAGGGATTTTCAGAAAAAATTTGCCCCGCTTTACAAAACTTTGGCTCACACGCAGATATCTGCAGCAAAGTACCATGTGGTAAAATCAGGGGAAAGCCTTTCTGCAATTGCAAAAAAATATCATATATCTTTGTACGGATTGCTTAAACTTAACAAGTTGTCAAAGCGAAATGTCATTCATCCTGGGGATAAATTACGAGTGAAATGACGGGGGCCGTCGAAAAAAAATTCAATCGATTGGATTATCTACGGGGCATCAAATCATAGTTTTTTAAAAAACAGGTCGATACACAGAAAGCGGAAAATTTGAATAAAAATTCAATAAGTTCAGGTACGGAGATGGACTGATTGAATTCACCGAGATGGGGGCCGGTAAAAAGTGTGATCTCTTTTTTGCCTTTGACCGGTATAACAGTAACACCCCGGTTCGTCAAAAATTGTTTAAACTGGTCATCGTCCATCGCCAATTGGTCCTGTACTCTTAGAGACTCCTGCATATGCTCATCAATCCCCATTTTTTCAATCAGGTTTTCAATCAGTGCAGGGATATTAAACGGGGCCGGATCAAAGGTCTCTGACTTGGTTAAGCCTTTGAAATAGTGTTCACATACCCCTGTCAAAAGTGATTCAAACTGATCCGGGCAAAACAGATCCCGGGTATCGACATAGGGGCGTGTGTCGTCTGTTCCTCTTCTGTGCGGGGCTTTGTTTCTAAAGCAGGCGCCTGCAACCAGAATAAAACTGAGCAGGTATTCGCCGGTATAATGTTCAAGGTCCAGTGGTTTTGCCTGGCAGGCAATATGTTCAAAATCCCGCAAACCTGATGCGGCAAAATTGGGAAACCGACTGGAGTCAAGCCACTGATCTAAACGCCCGGCATGTTCCCACAGATACCTGCCATTATCGTTTCTTCTTTCCTGCTGAACACGGTTATGGAATAACGGGATCAATGCGGTATGGAAAATCCCCTGAGATGAAAGTCGGCCCAAAGCAAGGGCCGATTTGAAAAACGATAGTTTAATTTGTTCCCAATCCGCACATTTTAAATTGGGATATTCATAATAGCCTGGGCAGGGGGTAAAGACGATGCAGACAGGTTCTTTTATTGTTTTCGGACCACCTTCGGGCAGTTCATTTGTGATGTTGAATAGATATTCGCCCTTGATACACAACGGTTTGGGAACATGGTTGTCAAATTTGAGAGGGTTGTTGGAGAACCAGTCCATCCAGATTGCTTCCTGGTATATTTCATTGATATTGTTTTTTGTTGTTGCAAATTTGATGACGCCCAGAATTTTTGCTTGAGTCGGGACAATAAGGCTTCTACCTTTCCAGGTCCATTGGGTGTCTATCGGCAATACTCGCCCTGGCCGTGTGAGTTTTTCAGCAAGACGGGACAAATCGATATCCAACGGTCTGATTTGGTTTGGATACGAAGGAATATCCGATGCAGGGCGATTCTCCGCCAGTCTACCCAGTGCCTGGCTCAGAGCCCGAAGCCGGTTTCCGGAGCTTTTCATCAAAAGTGACATAAGCTTGGGGACAATCGTCTGGGTAATATCGTTCTGCCTTGCTTTACCCATATCCACCAGGGTACAGGCGGCCTCATGATATAAAAAAAAGGCTTGTTTCGCCTTTTTAAACCCGGCGGTTTTAAATACGGAAAACAAAGCATCCAGGGTGTGTTGGGTAACAGTGAATGGGTAATCAGCCACTTGCTGGCCAATATATTTGATACCCATATATGCCGCAGAAAAATCCAGGCAATGATCAATTAGAAGCTGTTCTTCCCGGATTCGTGCATTGGAGGACGGGGCGTGGCTCATGTCTTTATGCAAGGCTCATGGCCGTTATTGGGAAAGATCCTGCTCTGAAATGCCCCCAGTGCCCAAGGTCTTATGGACCGGTGGGTCCGGTAGTTGGCCTTTGGGTTTAGGCAGTGGGATATCAGGGGTAGAGGATATTTGTGGTTTTTTTGTTGATTGGGCCCTGGATGCCGATTTTGCAGCAGCAGCCGCTTTTCTAGCTGTTGAATTTGCTGCGTCTGCCCGTCTTTTTACCTCTGAGATTTGTTTTTCAAGATCCTGTTTGAGCAAGCCTATCTTTTTGTCTAAGGAGGCAGCAGTCTCTTTTTTAAATTGATCCAGTTTTTTGTTCAGCAGGCTTGTATCCTTGACCAGTTGCGCCATCCTTTGTTCATAGGCGGACAATTCAAGCAGTCTTGCATCAAACTCTTCCTTAAATAAGCGGAACTCTTTTTTAATCTGCACGGAAACCGCTTTGGAATCTGAACTGCTTTTATCGATGGCGGATAAAAGCTCCCGGTTAATACGTTCTGTGGTCGCCAGGGTTGATTTATTCTGGTCCGCATTGGCCTTAATCCGTTTATCCAGCTTGACAAGGGCTGCTTCCATGGTTTTTAGATCCACCTTGGCAGCGGACATTTTTGCTGTCTGATTTTCAAGGGCCTGGCGTTTGGTTTCAAGGCTTATCAGCTTTTCATCCAGCTCATGGGTGGCCTTAGCGATTCTTACATCCAGAGCATTCAGCTTTATTTCAAGGTCCTGTGATACCTGTGCCATCTGGTTTGCCTGGGTCTGGTCCGCATCCCCCACCTTTTCGGTGATATCCAGATAGACAAAAGTCAAAATGGCAATAATGATGCATGGAATGATCACTGAGATGATGGTCACCCGCTGGGATAATTTTTCTATTTTGAGGGTGTTAGCCTCCTGCTGGAACATTGCGCCTCCAATGTCCGGCTTGTCCGCCTCAAATGCCGGATCATCCTCCGGGTTCAGGTAGTCTCCGAGTCTGTTTTCACTCATAACTGATTGGTGCCTGCTTTTCTATTCCCATTCAATGGTGCCGGGTGGTTTTGAAGTGATGTCAAAAACGACACGATTTACTTTGTCCACTTCATTGATCACGCGGTTTGAGATTTTTCCTAACAGATCGTGGGGCAGTTTGGCCCAGTCCGCTGTCATGGCGTCGTTTGATGTGACCGCACGAATGGCCACACAGTTGGCAAATGTGCGTTTGTCTCCCATGACACCAACACTTTTTACCGGTAAGAGTACGGCAAATGACTGCCACAGTTTCCGGTAAAGGCCTGCCTGTTTGATTTCCTGGATAAGAATGTCATCGGCTTTACGAAGGATTTCCAAACGTTCTTGGGTAATGTCGCCCAGGATGCGGATGGCAAGTCCGGGGCCGGGAAAGGGTTGGCGCCAGATCAAATCCTCGTTGATACCCAGTTCAAGGCCAAGTTTTCTAACTTCATCCTTGAACAACAGCTGCAACGGTTCGATGAGTTTCAGGTTCATCTCTTCGGGCAAGCCCCCTACGTTGTGGTGGGATTTGATGACCGACGTGGGGCCGCCAAAAGCGGATTTTGATTCAATAATATCCGGATACAAGGTACCCTGGCCAAGGAATTGGGCGCCTTCAACCTTTTTGGCCTCGGCGTCAAAAACCTCAATGAAAAGTTTACCGATGATCTTTCTTTTCTTTTCCGGATCTGTAACCCCGGCCAGCGCAGTTAAGAATTTGTCTTGTGCATCCACAAATTTGATGTTCATGTCCAGATTGGCAAGAAGACTTACTTCAAGCTGCTCTTTTTCATTCAAGCGCAAAAGCCCATTGTCCACAAAAATGCAGTGCAGATTTTTGCCTACGGCTTTATGGATCAAGGTGGCGGCAACAGACGAGTCCACCCCACCGGAAAGGCCCATAATTACTTTTTTGTCTCCAACGGCATCCTTGATTTGGGCAATAGCACCCTCACTAAAGGATTTCATGGTCCAGTTCTGATCGCATCCGCACACATCAAAAAGGAAATGGCGAATCATGGCAGACCCGTTAATAGAATGCTCCACTTCCGGATGAAATTGAAGACCGAATAGTTTTTTAGAATAATTTGCAATGGCTGCTATGGGGGTATTGTCAGTCTGTGCCGTAATTTCAAACCCTGGGGGCAACGTTTTTGCGGAATCGCCATGGCTCATCCAGCACTGGAAGCTGTCGTCCATCTCCTTGAAAAGCGGGTTGCCTGAATTAATGCGTAGTTCTGCAAAGCCATACTCTTTTTTGCCGGCTTGCTCAATGGTACCTCCAAGGGTATGTACCATATACTGCATGCCGTAGCAGATACCAAGAATTGGTACGCCTAAGTCAAAAATGCCGGCGTCGATGGTTGGACTGTCCTCTTCATAAATTGATGAAGGTCCGCCGGAAAGAATGATGCCCGTGGGAGAAAGCTCTTTTAATTTATCAAGGGGAATGTCAGCTGCTTCCACCTGACAATAAACATTATTTTCCCTGACACGCCGAGCAATCAGTTGATTAAACTGGGATCCGAAGTCAATAACAATGATCATGGGTATTTCCTGCAATGATTAGATTTAAATCCATAAATTTTCCTATAAACATGTGAAAATTGCAAGTTGTTTTTGGTCTGAACTTGCCAAGAATGAAGGATTATGTTTTATTAGGTTCGCTTTTAATATTTTAAATTTTAAGGAGATTGGATGTATTTAGCCAGTGATTTGAGAAAAGGGCTTAAACTGGAGATTGACGGTGATCCCCATGTGATTGTCGGTTTTGAGTTTAAAAAACCGGGCAAGGGACAGTCCCTGTATAAATGCAAACTTAAGAACATGATCACAGGTGCCCAGTTTGAACGAACCTACCGTTCCGGTGACAAATTTGAAAAGGCGGACCTGGAAGAAACGGATATGGAGTACCTCTATTCAGACCGGGACGGCTGGTGGTTCATGAATTCCACCACCTACGATCAGATCATGTTGACCAAAGAACAGATCGGAGAAAACGTGGATCTGTTAAAGGAGAACACCGTTTGTACTGTGCTCCTGCATAATCAGAACCCCATTGGTGTTACACTTCCCAACTTTGTAATCCTGCGGGTCACTTCCACAGAGCCCTGGGCCAAAGGTGATACCGCCACTGGCGATACTAAACCGGCCACGGTTGAAACCGGGTTTGAAGTTCAGGTGCCGCCATTTGTAAATGAAGACCAGTTGATCAAGATTGATACCCGGACCCGGGAATACAGTGAGCGTGCCAGCGAATAGTTTTCAAAAATAAGATTTTTTTAAATGAGAGACTGTGTAACCGAACGCAGATTTTTCAATTTTGTGGTGGGCTGAGCCTGAGTGTCGATCAGGCCAGCCCACGGCTGTTATTGGGATCCGGCCTGGGAAGGTGCCTTCCCGGCCAGGATGATCCTAATTTATTTGAAAAATGAGAGCAGCGCGTGAAGGTTCGTCATAGGATGGGGCGGGCATCCAGGGATAAACAGATCCACCGGTAGAATCTTATCCAGGCCCTCGGTAATTTCAGGGCTTCCGGTGAACGGGCCGCCGCTGATGGTGCATGAGCCAACAGCAATGACGACTTTCGGAGCAGGTGTCGCCTCATAGGTCTGGAGCAGGGCTGTTTTCATGTTCCTGGATATGGGGCCTGTCACCACAATACCATCGGCATGGCGGGGAGAGGCAACAAAGTTGATGCCGAATCTGGCCAGGTCAAAAAAAGGCGTTGCCAGTACGTTTAAGTCAGCTTCACAGGCGTTACAGCCGGCTGCCGATACCTGGCGCAGTTGCAGGGAACGTCCGAACAGTTTTTTGAAATGTTGTTTGCTGTGCTCGGCCAAGGCGGGCAGATTACCTGATGTGATTAGATCTGCGCGTTCGGACGTGGCAATTTCATAATCATTGGTGAACTTAATCTGTCCGTTGGAAGTATTTTCGCAGGTCCCGCAGAATACGCATCGCCCCATGTCGATTTTCTGATTCGGTACATCTATGGCATCCTGAGGGCAGGATGCGGCACAGGCTTCAAGGGTGGCTGCAGAAATATTATTCTGGATAATGGGTCTGCCTCGGTAGCGGGGAAATACCTTGACCTGTTCTTTGGGATACCGGTTGGTCCGGCAGCCTTGTTCAAATCTGTTTTTCAGTACACTGAGCATATGATATTCTCCGCTTTTCTAAAGATCAAATCCGCAGTAGGATAGATTAAAACTCTTATTGTTTAAGGGAAAATCAGATATCCCTGTATCCCTGAGCGCCATGGCCAGTCCAGTCCAGTTATGAAAAGAGGGATCCTTGATTTTGTACCTCAAAATTTTCCCATTTTCATCGGTTAAAATAGCATGGGAAACTTCCCCCCGCCAGGCCTCATTCAAGGCGACGGAAAAACATGAAGCCGGTAAGTCGTTTGGCATGCTGTCGCTGACACATTGGGTTTCCACGGGGATGGCAGCCAGGGATTCGACTATTTGAAGGGATTGAAGGACTTCGTCATATCTGACCTTGGCCCTGGCGTAGACGTCGCCTGTTGTTTTTTTGTTTTCCGGTATGCCCATGTGCGGGTAGTGCTCTGTGGGAAAACACCGTCTTACATCGTATGCCAAGCCGCTGGCCCGGCCGGCAGGCCCAACCAGTCCGAGATGATCGGCATCTTCATGGCTCACTGCTCCGCACTCCTCAAATCGGGACCGAACGGTGACGGCGTTGAAAAGAAGCTCCAGTACATGTGTCACTTCGGGTCTAAGTTCTGCAAGGCGTTCATTGAGCACTTGTCTGACATCATCGGACAAGGGGAATCGAACCCCGCCGGGTCGAACCAACCCTTTACCAAACCGGTTGCCGCAAATTAGCAGGGACAAATTGAGGAAATCTCCCCTGATCCTGCCAAAATAGTTGGCCGGTGGCAGAAAGGCAACATCGCCACTGAGTGCGCCTAGGTCACCAATGTGGTTGGCCAAACGCTCAAGTTCCAGGGCGATGGTTCGGATGATCCGGGCGCCTTGATCCGGTTCAATCCCGGTCAGCGCCTCCAGGTTCTGGGCCATGCACAGGCTGTGACCGATGGTGGTATCACCTGCAATGTTTTCACCAATGATGGGAAGCCGCTTTGCCGGTACCATCAGAAGCTGTTGTTCAATGCCCCGGTGCTGATAGCCCAGTTGGATTTCTAGGTGCAGAACACGTTCTCCGATGCAGTTGAACCTGAAATGGCCAGGCTCGATGACCCCGGCATGGACCGGTCCAACAGCCACCTCGTGGATCTCTTCGCCGTCCACCTGGTAATATTCATAATTTCCGGGGATGTCCTGGGAATAATCATTGCCGAATACGTCATCCGCACCGTCTGTATAGTTGGGGTGGTACCGGACCATTTTCAGCCAGGGGTGACCTTTAGGTGAAATGCCATACTGCTCTGCCATTTCCCGTTCAAACAGGTGAAAGGGTTCACTGGTTTGGGCTAATGACTGGTAATTGTCCGGCACATCACAGCCGCCAACAAACAATTTGTCGGTACGCAATACCGCCAAAAGCTTTAATTGGTTTTTGTCCGGGTAAGCAAAGTACTGGACAACCTTGCCGCCGTTGCTCACCATATCTAACGCCTGGCTGCGGAATTCATCAAAAGAGAGATGGGGAATCGCATCCCGACTGACTTTTTGGGCGTTTGAAATCTGTAAAAAAGCGTTGCTCATCTAAGTCCTCCGCCAATGGCTGTAATCGCATCGGATATGGTTTGGTTCAATGAATCAGGAATAAAAAAACACAAGACCAGTGAGGTCAAAAGTAACAGATACTGGGGCCATACCATGCCTATGGTTTCTTGCATTTTGATAACGGTGTCTGTTTCATCAAAACTGATTTTCATGACCTGGTTGGCAAATCCTGCAAAAATAACGCACAGGCTCAGGATAAAAACGGTGACGGCTACATGATAGCCGGCTTTAAACGCTGCAACAACGATGCAGAATTCTCCTATAAAAATGCCAAAAGGCGGGAAACCTGCAATCCCGGCAAATCCTGCAAAAAAGGCCACAAAAGTCTGGGGCATACCCTTGACCAGGTTACCGGTGTTTTTAATGAAACGGTCTCCGAATCCTAAGAGAATATTGCCTGAAGACAAAAACAAAGAGGATTTAATCAGGCTGTGATGGATCATGCAGATGACCGCGCCGTATACCCCTAAGCCGCCTACACCGGTTCCGAATGCAATGATGCCCATATTTTCAATACTCGAATAGGCCAGCATCCGTTTGTACTCATTTTGTTTAAGAATAAAGGTCGCTGCCGCCAGAATAGAGAGCAAACCGAACACCATAAGGATCCCGCCTGAAAAATCCTGAAACCCTGCGGCGACCATAATCTTATTGGTTTTAAAAATGCCAAGATACGCGCAATTTAGCAAAACCCCTGACAAAAGAGCTGAAGCCGGGCTTGGTGCCTCACTGTGGGCATCAGGCAACCAGGTATGCATGGGCGCAAGTCCCATTTTGGTGCCATATCCCACCAGGACAAAAATAAACCCGGCTTTGAGCCATACAGGATCCAGAGTTTTGGCCACCCCGGCCAGGGCGGAAAAGGAGATGGACGTCCCTGCATTGGCCTGACCCATGGAAAAGGCCACCAGGACAGAGCCCAAGAGGGCCATGGCAATACCCACCGAACAGATGACTACATATTTCCAGGTCGCCTCAAGGGATGCCGCAGAGCGGTGGGTGTAAATTAAGGGGGCACTTGCAAGGGTGGTGGCCTCAATGGCAATCCACATCACCATGATATGGTCAGACAGGGTAACCATGGTCATGGTAGCTAAGAATACCAGCATGGAGCCGGTAAAAAGGCCCTCGGACGGAATTTCACTTTCTCTAAGATAGCCTATCGTATAAATGGAGATCAAAAAGAATAGCAAAGAGATTACCAGCAGTGAAAGCATGCCTTCGGGCGTCACTGCAAAATATCGATCAAAATATGCCGGGGGATGAAATTTCCACAGCCTGAACGAAAGCGTCAGGTGAACCGCTCCGATTATTACCAGCAGGGACCGGCCAAGAAATTTGGGTAGAAAAAATGCTATAAGACCGGCAATAAAAGGGATCGCAAATACTAATTCAACCATACCCTAATCCTTTAAGGTTCTAAGCAACGCCGTATCCACGTCGTCAAAGGTCTGTTTAATGTTACGCAGGATCACGGCCATGATCATGACTCCGGCCAAAACGTCCAGCAAAATACCGAATTCCACAATATGGCGGGTACTCACGGACAAGCCCGAGCCCACCAGATAAATCCCATTTTCCATCATTATATAACCAATGACCATGGCAATGGCGTTTCTTCGGGCCATGAGCAAAAACATGCCTGTGATCAGCAAAGCAATGGCCGTAGGTTCAAGCAGTTTAAATCCGCTTATGGCACCGATATCCAAGCGTCCGGAAATATAGGTAGCCCCGATAATCACTGCAAGCCCGCATAAAATAGAGGCATGGTACCCGATAATGGGTTCAACCAATCTGCGGATAGCCCCTTTTCTGATGGCCACAAAAATACTCAAGGGAATGATGATGCCCCGGATGAGCAGGGTGGCCAAGGTAAACACGGTACCGCCGGTCGTCATATCGTGGCCAATGAAAAAGGGAACAATGGAGATCACAATCCCCTGGAACCCCACCAGTTGGATCAGCCTGGTGACCCGGTCGGCCCCGAATGAGAACAGAACCGACAGCAGTACAACGGATAATATCATATCAACCGGGTTGAATATCATTTCACAAACTCCAAGGTGATGATGGTTGCAAAAAAGGCCAGGGCAAAGGAGGTCAGTACAAACTGGGGTACCTTGTCCATCCGGTATCTGGCCATCACCGACTCTGTTACGCCTACGGCAACATAGACCACAAATAGGCCTACGATATACATTACTACCGGAAGGCCTATAATTTCGGAATTACAGGGGAAGATCAGTCTTGAGATAATGGAGGAGTAAAACATGAGCTTGCAAAAAGAGCCAAGCTCAATCAGTCCGAAGTCCGGGCCGCTGTGATCAAGAACCATAACTTCGTGGATCATGGTAAGTTCAAGATGGGTGGCTGGATCATCCACCGGGACTCTGGAATTTTCAGTTAAAAGAATGATGAAAAACGACAGAACGATGAACAGCAAGGGCGCTCCTGCCGAACTCCACATGGTTTGGGTCGTGTTACCGGCAAAATAGGCGGACAATTGCAGCTCACCTGTAATCCTGTAGAAAAAGATCAGGATCATGAACATGGCCGCCTCACAGATAATGGGGAAGTATGCCTCCCTGGCTGCCCCCATGCCTTCAAACGGTGAGGCTGTATCCATGGCCGCCGCAATGGTGAAAAAACGGCCGAGCCCCAGTGTATACAGGATAAAAACTACGTCTCCGTTAAAAGAGAAAATAGGATCAAACCCTGCAATGGGAAGGAACATGAGCGCCGTAAGTGACGCAGCAAGGGAGATGACAGGGCCCAGCTTAAACACAAATGTTGTGCTGTTGCTGTAAACCGATCCCTTTTTAATCAGTTTGATCAGGGTGTAGTAATTGATCAAAAGGGGCGGACCTTTTTTCCCTCCGAAAAATGCCTTGATTTTCAGGATTAGGCCTGAAAAAAACGGGGCTGCCAGAATAACTGCAAGCCAGAGTAAAATGGATTGAATCATACAACATTCCTTCATATAAAAAACAACAGCAAAATGATTGCCAGCAAAATATATCCGATGTACAGATGAATATCCCCGTGCTGCATCCACCGAAGTTTGTCAAACAGGTAGAATACAGGCCGGACAACCGCATTTATCATGTGAAGCTCTGCAATGTCGCTGACATGGCTGTGGTAATGGGTCTTTGAGGGAAATCGTCCTTTGATAGGCGGATGATCCTCGGTGAGCGGCGCCGCAGCACTGAAAAATTCCAGGATGGACCCGGCATAAGAAGACCCCGTATACTGCATCTTAACCGTTGGCTGGGTAAAGCCGCAGCCCCATGTTCCGGATGTCGTGACGGTTTTGTTTTTATAGTAAATTGACCGGACTGCCATAATAATCAGGACGATGACAACAAACAGCAGCGCGGCAAAGGTGATGTTGCACGTGATTTGACCAAAGGGCGCAACAGGAACCTGGCCGTAGTCAAGACCCAACGCCTGCACAGCCTTTAAGGTCATGTTGATGAATATCTTTGGATATACGCCGATGACCACACAGGCAACGGCAAGTACGCCCATGGGAAACATCATGGCTACGCCGTGTTCTTTTGCGTTTTCAGCTGCCGGGGTTCTGGGTTCTCCCTGGAAAACCACGCCCACAACCTTGGTAAAACAGGCCAGGGCCAGCCCGCCGATAATAGCAAGGCTGATAATGGCAAATATGCTCATGGCAAAGCTCATGGACCCTAAGGGGATGGACTTGAAGCTGCCCATATAGATGAAAAATTCGCTGACAAATCCGTTAAAGGGTGGCAGTCCGCAAATGGCCAGAGATGCGATGATAAAGGTGGTTCCGGTAACTTTCATGCCCTTGAGCAATCCGCCCAGTGCATCAATGGACCGGGTGCCGGTCTGGTGGAGCACCATGCCCGCGCCCATGAACAGCAGGGATTTAAATATGGAATGGTTGAGAACATGCAGAATACCGCCGGAAAATCCAAGCACAGCGACCAGGGGATTGCCCGTTGCCGCGCCAATCATCCCGACACCTAAGCCGATGAGGATGATCCCGATATTTTCCACACTGTGATATGCTAATAGCCGTTTGATATCGTGCTGGCCCAAGGCGTAGACCACCCCAAGGATTCCGGATACCACGCCGGCAATCAGGGTAATGTACCCGAAAACAGGGGTGTGAAAATCAAGAATCGTGTATATCCGCAGTATCCCGTAGATGCCGGTTTTGATCATCACTCCGGACATTACCGCTGAAATATGGCTGGGTGCCGCAGGATGGGCATGGGGCAACCAGACATGAAAGGGAAACACACCGGCTTTAGATCCGAATCCAATGAAGCTGAGCACAAAGATCAGTATTTTTATTGTCTCAGGCACATCTGCCATGAGTGCAAAGTCAAAACTGCCGGTATGGCCGTAAATCAATCCAAATGCGGCAAGAATGAACATGGCACCTACATGGGTAAAGACAAAATATAGGTACCCGGCTTTTCTGTTTTCGGCTGACTCATGCCCGTAAATCACCAGAAAAAAGGAGGACAGGGACATGATTTCCCATGAAATCATAAAGGTCAGGATGTTGGCGGCGGTCACCACCAGGGCCATGGACGCGATCAGGATACTGAAGAAAAAGTAATTAACCCCGATTTTGATGCCGTCCTCGTCGCTTTCCATGTAGTGGAAGCTGTAAATCGCCGCCATTAAAGACACAGCAAAAATAGCGGTCAGGAAAAAGGCGGAAAGGCCGTCAACATGAAAAGAGAGAGAAAAAAGATCCAGATACTTGAAAGCGGCCGAGGCCTCGACTGGATTTAAAAGCTTGCCAATGGAATCAATCAACCCCCAAAGAGTCCCCCCGCTTAACAGCAACACGGCAGTACCTTTTGACAGTGTCTTGTGCCGGGCCAAAACAAGAGATAAAAAACCGCCGAGCACAATGATTAATGTGGAATTAAAAAATTGACACATACCTTCCCCAATTTAGTTTTATTTTCTAATCGATTTCTAACTTCCTATCGTCAAGTTTCTTGCTTAAAAAGTCTTTGGTTTGTACATGCTGTTTTTCAGGTTTGTCAAGAAAATTGTAACATAATGAAACAATTTTATAGCATGAAATGTAACTATTTTTATTATTAAGTTAGGCTATGCTGAAAATTCAACCCCATACTTGTAAAGGCCATTCTCACCGGCGTTAGCCGATGGATATCGTTTCCCCCATCTAATAATACCGCTGTGATTTTTGGCTATTTTGGGTTGTTGTGTGTTGGGCTCGTAATCTTTGAGTTCAAGACGGATCAATTCGCCTAAAACTAATTTTTCATTGGTCATCAGGGACAGACCATTATCACAATAATCACTCATTTCTGCATAGTAACTAAGATTCGCATCTTGATAATCCATACGGTAAAGATTCAGCGGCAATTTATATAAATATCGTCGAGCGCTTCTTTTCTCCGAGAAATGGTCCATCAGCAAATCCTTATCATTGGTTTTTAATGTTTTGTCAGGACCGCAAATTCGCTTAATTTTTGAAATTTTCGGTCCTGAACACCGTTCGGTTTTTTTATTTAGTGTCTGAACGAATCTCTGTGTTTGGATGAAAAGTTGCCCAGATGCAAGGCGCAAGCAAAGCTGCAACCGGAGCGTACTATGGTACGTGAGGATTGCAGGTTTGTGCAGCAACGCCGCAGGTGGGTGACTTTTCGTTCAAACATTATTTAGTGCCCGACCGAAAACCGCAAATTTTGCCGATTACTTCGTTGGATGAAAATTTTAATCCTCGAAATACTCTATGTATTACGAAGGTTTTAATTTACCTCCGCCTTGTACTCAACAAAATTTCCAGATTTTCGTTCAGGCACTATTTAGGGCTTGATTCTTATGGTTGGATATAATCCTTTTTTTTCGCCTGTCGGGTAAGGCTGAATGATATTATAGGAGATATTCTGGTCATCCTGGGCGTGTCCTCTGTTTTCTCCATCCTTAAATAAAGCCCCGTTGTCCGAAAGAATATGTTTTAACCGATCTTTGAAAGATCCGATAAACACGGAACCCTTACCTGAAAAGGTCATTTTCCCGACAGTAATACTCTCCCTGACTTCAGCCAAGGCATCCAGGGAAATGGTATGGGCGGCAAGGTCTTCCGGGGATTGGATATATCCCCATACCAGATGTTCGTTAGGAATCTGTATCGGCATACTTGGGTTGATAATGGTGTGCGGCATGATAATACAACCTTCACCGATTTGAATCCGTGCGTCGGGCCCTCCATTTAAAAAGGAGTTAAATCCCACAAAACAATCCGGGCCCACATCGGTATGGATAATTTTTCCGCCATGCGCTGTAATACAATTGCTTTCCAAGACGGAATCAATAATATAAGAATTTTCCTGGGCATTGGACCCGTTCCCCATTGTTGCATTGTGGAGAAATGCTCTCTGGGCCACCAGGACGTTCTCACCGATACGGGTTTTTCCTTTGATCCTTGCATACCGGTTCACTGCAGAAGTATCAGGGACTTCAAAGGGTTCTAAATGCATGACCTCGAACAATTTTTCAAAATCCTGGTCCCGGGCCCTGACAAAATCATAAATCATTCCCCGGGGCTGGTGGGCATCATTTACCCCTACAAAATTATCAAGGATGCTGTTTTTAAACTTGTATTTAAATTCAAAATGGGGGTTTTTGATCCAGACGGTGCCTGGATCAATTTTTCGATGAAAAAGTTCTCCAACCTGAACATAGGAAAATTCTCCCACGATACACGAATGCAGGTTCATTAAATCCACAGTGGCAAAGGGCCCTAAAAAACAACCTTCCAGGGTGGAACCGTGGATGTTGGCGTAGTGGCCGGAAATGGTGTTCCGGATAATAAACATTTCAGGACTTTCAGGGTTGTGGGAATTGCTGTGGACCAGGGTTTTATAAAGTAGACTATCCAGGATGTAGATCATTTCATCCTCAACCAGGGGAAGGTTCTTGGCCGATCTTATGCTGTCGCCCTTTCTTTTGAGTTCATCTCCCCTGACATCGCTTTTATAAATAGCTGACCGTTCCACATAACATTTTCCTAAAAAATAACTGCCTGCGATATTGGAATTTTTAAAATTAAAATAGAGGGGGTGGCGGGAGGTAATGCCGTAAAAAGCGTAGAATTCGAGCATTTTTTCATGATCAAGAGCATTACTGACAAAGGGCTCCGTGTCAAATTCGAATTCTTCTAGATTAATCTTTACACGGCTGATAATCCGGTCGCTGAGTCGCTGTAACTGGCTCATATTGTAATCCTGTCTTTTAAGTTGTTATTTTGAGAATTTCACTGTTCAATAGCCAAAATCCTCGGTTTGTGTCCTTAAGGGGCATGTTCGTAATTCAATTTACAATCCTTATTGTTAAAACAATTAAAAACAGAAAATTCATAGCATAGAAACTATCCAGTGACAATATTTTAGACGGCCATTATCAACTTGCCTTGCATTCGATATTGTTTTACAACCCATTTTAAAAGAAGAACAAATATGTGTCATTTGTTCAATACAGTAAAGGCATTGATATGAACGACATCAAAAAAATTATCACCACCTGCACCCGGGATTGCCCCAATACCTGCGGACTTGAAGCCACTGTTGAGGACGGCCGTCTGATTCGTTTGGTTGGATCAAAAACGCATCCGTTGACCCGGGGATTGACTTGCCACAAGGCATCAAAATATATCAACCGGGTTTACAGCAAGGAACGAATCACAACGCCCATGACGCGTGGACGGTCCGGCTGGCGGAAGATCTCCTGGAATGAGGCATTGGATGTTATCGCTGAAAAGATGAAGATAATTCGTGATGAGGACGGTCCCGAAGCAATCCTTTACTATCAAGGGTATGGGGAACGAACTGCGCTTAAGCTGCTCAACAAGTATTTCTTCAACCTGTTTGGAGGCGTCACTACTTTGCACGGGTCACTGTGCGGCGGCACCGGCCAGGCATCCCAGAATCTTGATTTGGGTAACCGCATTTCCCATGACCCCCTGGACCATTATAACTCCAAGGCCATGATCCTCTGGGCCAGGAACCCTGCGACCACACAGATCGGACTTGTGCCCATCATCAAGGATATACAGAAAAAAGGTGGCCGGATCATTACCATTGACCCCTTTCGGAACCGGAGTGCCGCACTCGCCGACCGGCATATTTCCCCGGCTCCAAATATGGATGTGTACCTGGCTATGGCCGCGGCTAAACTTTTGATCGACCGGGAGGTCCAAGATATTGATTTTCTTTCCTATCACAGCGCAGGCTACAATGCATACAAAGAGATCCTTGGTCGCTATGGAATAGATGAGCTATGCCGTCTTGCCGGTGTTTTGAGAGAAGATGCCGAGTACATCGCAGACACATTGATTTCCTTTAAACCCACATCAATCCTTTTGGGGTGGGGGCTTCATCGACACAAAGACGCCCATTTTACTATCCGAGCTATTGATGCTTTAGGGGCTATTTCAGGAAATATCGGTGTGGAAGGCGGCGGGGTTAGCCAGGGATTTGAAGAATACGGCCCCTATGATCCGAAATGCTGGGGAGACCAGCTCAACCCCGAGCGCCGCACACTTTTGATGCCCTATGTGGGACAAGAAATTTTAGATGCCAAAAATCCACCGATTCGAATGGTTTATGTAACGGCGGCTAATCCGGTCTGTATGGCGCCAAATTCCGAACTTGTGGTCGAGGCATTCAAGCGCATGGAGTTTGTGGTCTACAGCGGCCACTTTTTGGATGATACTGCAGAACTGGCGGATGTGTTCCTGCCGGCCACTACCTTTCTTGAAGAATACGATGTCATGGCAAGTTTCGGACACAACTATGTGGGGCCTGTCAACCCGGCCATCAAGCCTGTGGGAGACTGCCGAAGCGAATTTCAGATGTTTTCCGAACTTGCCAAGCGGTTTTCCTTTAAAGATCAGTACTGCAAAAGCGCCGATCAGTGGCTGGATAAGATTTGCAATCCGATCAAAGCCTGGGGCGGTGACTTGAATAAGCTTAGGGATGCTCCATTTCGAATCCCGGAGCCCATGGTTCCTTACCTTGACAAGATCTTTCCCACAACTTCAGGAAAGTTTGAGTTTATGACCCAATTTGATGGGAATGTCCTTAAGAACGATGACCAAGATTACCCATACATCCTGTTGAGTGTCGCGCCCTACGATTATATCTGCTCAGAGCGAACCCTTGCAGATCATCCACCGTTACCAACGGTCCGGCTGCATCCTGATGAAGCAGACAAGCTGGGGCTTGCGGATGGGCAATCCGTGATGGTTAAAAGCCAAATCGGCAGTGTGAAAGCCCTGCTTTGCACCGATGCGTCCACAAGGCGGGATTGCCTGATTACCGAACGCGGCGGATGGATCAAAGCCGGCCACGGATTGAACCGGCTCACAGCTGAAATGGTCAGTACCGTGGGTAACGGGACGCCCTATTACGACACCCGGGTCACGCTTTGTCGTGTTTGAACGAAAAGCCACCTATCCGGTTTTCCGTTGAGCACTATTTATTTTTTCCAGAATTCGGGGACTATTAGTATGATTACAGTATAAATTTCCAGTCTTCCTGCCAGCATACACCAGGATAAAAGCCATTTACCGGCCTGGGGCAGGTGGGCAAAGTTTTCTGCCGGCCCCACTGTGCCAAAGCCTGGTCCGATGTTTCCGATACACGAAGCTACCGCGCCTAACGAGGTCAAAAGATCTACACCCAGTGAGGATAGAAACCCCGTGGCTATCACAAAAATCAGAATATATAAAGCAATAAATCCCAGGATGGAGCGCAGCAAATCTTCGGGGATCAGGGTGTTGTTCAGTTTGATATGGCTGACGCTTCGGGGGTGGATCAGCTTGAATAGTTCCCGGTAGCAGTATTTAACACAGACCATAATTCTGGCACACTTCATGCCGCCGCCCGTGGAACCGGCACTGGCGCCTATGAACATGCCAAAGAATAACAGCACCTGAGACAGCCCCGGAAATAACTCATAATCAGCCGTGGCATAGCCTGTGGTGGTGACAATGGAAACCACCTGGAATATGGCATACCTGAAGGCTTTGGAAAAGCTGTCATATAGTGGACCCCAAGTGTTCAGTGTGATGATCAGGGTGCCCACAAGCACCGCACATAGAAAAAATCTGCATTCGGCGTCTTTCCAGAACGCAAGGCTATTGCCACGCAATATTTGGTAGTGCAGAGAAAAGTTGATACCTGCAAGCAACATAAAAAAGGTAATTATATAATCAAAATAGGCTGAATCATAGTGTGCGATAGAAAGGTTCTTAGGTGAAAAACCGCCGGTGGGCAAGGTGGTCAGGGCGTGACAGACCGATTCAAATAAACTCATTCCCCCAAAATAAAGGAAAAGAATGAGCAGAAAGGTCATGCCGGCATACACGATCCAGAGAATTTTGGCGGAATCTGATAATCTTGGGGTCAGTTTGTCAGGCACCGGACTTGGTACTTCGGCTTTATATAATTGGATGCCGCCCACCCCTAGAAACGGCAGGATGGCCAAGGAGAGAACAATGATGCCCATGCCGCCCAGCCACTGGATCAGGCTTCTCCAGAACAAAAGGCTGGGGGCTGCCCCTTCAATATTGGTCATCACCGAGGAGCCTGTGGTGGTGAACCCGGATACGGATTCAAAAAAAGCATCCGTAAAATTAGAAAAATCCGGGGCCAGAAAAAAGGGCAGGGCACCGAAAAGACCAATGCCGAACCAGCCCAGCGCCACAACAGCAATGCCTTCTCGCTGGTTGATGTAGTCATGGCTCCCGGCTTTTTTCGAGATGAAAATCATTGTGGCGCCCATAATTGTCGTCACAGCCATGGCTATGAGGTGGCCTTGATGGGCACCGTCCTTGATAAACAAGCTGCAGCCCAAAGGCAGTAACATGGAGAGGCCAAGCACGAAAAGAAGGACCCCGATGATTCGTATGATAAATGGCCAGCGCATCAGAAAAATCCAAGCTTTACGGTGAGCATTTTTTCCAGCTTTTTCACTGCGGCCTGGATCGCAAATAGAATGATCCGGTCCCCTGCCTCCACCTGGTTGTCACCCATTGGGATAATGATTTCCTCCTGTCGGATAATACAGACAAGCAGGGTCCCTTTGGGAAAAGATATATCCCTGATAGGTGCTTTGGTGATGGGAGAGGATGCCAGTGCAACCGCTTCAATAAATTCTCCTTGTTCTCCGAAAATAGAGATGTCCGAAATTACATTGCCCTGGCGTATATCCTGCAGTATTGAAGAAACTGCCGAAACCCTTGGGCTGACAACTTTTTCAATACCGATGGTAGATAATAGAGGGTAGTAGCTTGCTTTACTGATTCGGGTGATGGTGTTGTCTACACCCATATTTTTTGCCAAAAGGGATACAAGGATATTTGTTTCATCGTCGTTGGTTACCGAAACCACCGCATCCATTTGACTGATATTTTCTTCCATGAACAGTTTCTGGTCCCCACCGTCGCCATGAAGTACCACCGTTTTTCCCATTTGCATGGAAAGATCATTGCACCGATCTATGCTGGACTCCACGATCTTGACCTGAATATTGTCCTGCTCAAGGGAACGGCTGAGTTTGGCACCGATTCGGCCTCCGCCCACGATTAGTACGCTTTTGACCGGTTTGACCGTTACTCCTAAAAGATTCAGCGTTTTTTCAAGTTTTTCAGTGTCACATACAAAATAGATCAGATCCCCTGCCATTGATGTGTCTTTGCCCCGGGGCACAATAACTTTATTGCCCCGGATAATGGCGGCCAGTAACGGTCTGTCTTGGCCAAAAACATGATGGAAGTCCGCTAATTCCATTCCGGCGATGGGGGAGTTTTTTGATAGCCGCATGCCTACATATTTAACTCGACCGTTAACAAATTCGCCTTTATCCACCGCACCTGGAATGGTCATCAATTTTCTGATGGTCTTGACGACTTCGGCTTCGGGGTTGATGATGTTGTCAATGTGCGGGGGTTCGTTTTTTAAACTATTATGAAAGGGGATAAATCCTTCATTGCGCAGACGGATCAGTTTTCGGGTCATCGGCGAAATCTGGTTGGCAATCAAGCAGGATACAATATTGATTTCATCACTGTCTGTGACGGCTAAAAGAATATCCGCGTCAACAATTCCTGCCTCCCGCAGGGTATCCGGGTTGCTGCCCGATCCTGTTACCACCTTGACGTCCAGGTCTTCAGCAATTTTTCTGGTGGCGTGTGCGTCTACATCAACCACCACGACATTCTTGCTCTCAAGGGCCAACCGGCCGGCAATGTTATAACCTACGCCCCCGGCACCGATTATCACAATTTTCAAATGAAAACTCCTGGTTCAATTACGAATATGGAAAGGCTTATCATTGGGCGCGTTTTACTATATTTGGCAGGCAGCTGTCAATATGACCGGTGCCGACAAAGGCAAAACCCTGATCCATCAAGGAAGATGAACCAGGGCTTTATTGGTTTGTTTGAAAGTCTGTGTGACTTTCGTTCAACTACTTATTACACCGTTGTAATGGGCATCCCCATGATTTTCCACAAGAATATGGACAATGCGACAATCACCATCAGGATTATGGATGCAGGAATACCGTACATGAAAAATTCACCCGTGGTAAACTGTTTGGAGTCATAGGCAATGGCGTTGGGCGCGGCACCTACCAGCAGTAGAAACGGCATGCCGGCCGTTACCAGTGACGCAAACAAAATGACTTCAGGTGCTACGTTCAGGTAAGGGGCGATAACCAATGCCACAGGAAGGGAGATGGCAATGGCCGCCACGTTCATGATGAAATTGGTCATGATCATGACAAAAAACGCGATGCTTAAGATGAATACAAAGTAATTGGCTTTCTGGAACATGGTCAGCCAGTTGATGGCAAGCCATTCAGCAGCCCCTGTTTCCCATAAGCAAAAACCGATACTCATGGCACCGCCAAACAACAATATGATGTTCCAGGGGATGGTTTCAAGATCTTTGATGTCAAGAATATTAAAGATAAAAAATAAAACTGTTGCAATAAGCATGATCGCATTTTTGTCCAAGCTTGCTATGGCGGGAATGAATTGTTTTACGGACATTATGGCGATGGCTATAAAAATGATACTGCCGGCCAGGATTTCCTGTTTTGTGATACCGCCCATGGCTTTTTCCAGTGATTTTGCCTTTTCCTTGATGCCGGGAATGGTCTTTTTTTCGGGTTTGCATAAAACCATGAAAAATCCCCAGAGAATAAATGTCATGGCCCAACCCACAGGAAACATGTAATAGGTCAATTCAAAAAAGGATACATCCCGACCCACGATGTCTTTAAAAAAGCCGATGGCCACGGCGCCGCGGGCTGCACCCAAGAGTGTAACAATAGATCCTGCACCTGCCACAAATGCCATGCCCATGAACAGGCCTTTACCAAATTTGGTAGGACCGGGTTCGTCTGTGTACATGGAGTAAATAGTCATTAAGAGGGGAAACATGGTGGCTGCCACAGCCGTATGGGCCATAATATGGGTTAATGCCGCTGTTACCACAAAGCAGCCCAGGTAAATCATGCTGGTTTTTTCTCCCACAACGGCAAGCATTTTGTACGCCAGGCGCTTGGTTAAGCCTGTTTTAGTGAACACCATGCCGATGACCAGGGATCCGAAGATAAACAAAACGGACGGGGTCATGAAATCTTTAAGAGCTTCCTTGGCGGTACGTACCGCAAAAAGCACCTGAAACGCACCTAATGCCAGGCTGGTTACGCCGATGGGAACCACTTCAAACACCCACCATGTGCCGGCCAGAAGGAAGATGGCAAGCGCTCCTTTGCCCTGGGCGCTCAGCGTAAAATGTTTGCCTGTGGGGTCTACAGCATCCGGCCATGCCGGGGAAAAATTGACAATAGCGAACAGGGTGAGGCCGATCAGAATAAACAGGATTCTTTTCCAGTCCAATTGTGTTTTTGCTGTGTCTGTATTTCCAGTTGTCATTTGGGTCCCTCTCTCCTTTGAGTTAATGAATTGTTGCTTCATTTGAATTTTGTTTTTATTAGCATTCTTAGTATTTTTCAACTCTTTGTTTTATCAATTTTTACGTTTAAAAGGTGTGGTCAGGTTAAAATTGCGAATAGTACCGCTTCTGTAGAAATTAGGGCCTATTTGGGTTTTAACGGATCTTACGCCTTCCACCGTACCGGCAAGATCCGTGATTTCTTTTTGTGCCCGGGCAAGATTCATTACTTTTCGGTCCAGGGTTATCAATACATGCCCTGAATTTGATTCAATAATCAGGTGGTGCCCAAGGCCGGCCAAGGCAGCATCAACCCTGGCGCTGATATTAAAATCAACGGCATGCTTATTTTTAGTGGCATTGCCCATGAGTTTTTCGATCTTGGGGCGTATTTTTTCCAGAGTCCGGTTAACCTCTTCTTGGGGCATGTCGTATGTTGCGGCATCTATTTTTCGCCATTCCAGAACCAGATCATGCCGTGAAGGATCCCACAGGGTATCCAGATTTAACTGGGCAGCAAATCGCTGTTCGCTCTGGTCGGATCGGACGATGGTGCTGTTGGCCGCCTGGTTGGATAACTGGGCTATGCTCATGGCTCTTTGTCTGCGGATCTGCATGGGTGTTGGCGACATAATTCTGTAAATGCCGGAAACAGATGCGGGAATTAAATGGGATAGTACACCTAAAAAAAGGCATGGCCCACTTAAAATATTTTGAGATATCTGTACTTTCAGTGCGGCCAGGCATTTTTTTCTGTCGTGGGTAAAATTATCAAAAGGGATCTGTCTGCACTGAATGGCTTTGAAAATCAGGTCTGTTTTTAGGTCATGTGTCTGTCCGGTTTGTTTAACCAATGCTGGATCTTCATATACTGTGCATTGATATAAAGCAGATAATTCATCGATAAATCGATAGGGGGAGGCATATATACCGCATGTAATGGCTATTAAAGTCATGTGTCTAATTTGTTCAACCAGGTTTCAGGTTATCAATTAAATTCAGGAAGACATTCAGCAAGGAGTATGCCACATTTTAAATGCTATTTTAAAACAAATAGTTATCTTTTTAAGGGAAGATGGGAATATAAATATAAAACAATATGAAACAAAATGAAAAATACGTATTGAAACGTTTTAATACGATTGCGAGGGTGTTAATAGACTATATCAGCTATGGCCGTTTATAATAAAGTCTGGCTAAGTTACTCAGATCTTTCACGCTTTGTTGTGGGCCGAGGCCTGGGTGTAGATAGACCAAGGACGGCCCGTGGCCGCTTATATTGAAATGCCTTCAAGCATGCGGGTGAAAAGAATGTCTCCGGGATTCAATTTCTGGGCCTGCCAGCGATTGAAGGCCTGGGTCCAGACGCCGCAGACTCCGTCAAAGACCTTGATTTTTTTCCATTTTAAGAATTCATAATATTCATCTTCAATGGCACCGCAGATTAATGTATTAATTTCCTGGACCAAAAGGATGTGGCACAGTTCATCCGAAGAGGACTTGGGCAGCACAATGATTTTTTTGTCCTGAATGTCGTAACAGCTCGTTGTTGTCAGGATGACGACTTCTGTGGTCAGATCAAACCTGGGTACAATTTCTTCGCCAAGTATTGGGATGGCTACCTTGTGTAGTGTCATGGTTTTATTCTATTTTATACGCTTTGATTTTTCGCCATAGCGTGCTGCGGCTCATGCCAAGCATTTCCGCAGCTTTATTTTTTTTGCCCTGGGATGTTTTCAATGCATCTATAATCATTTGCCGCTGTACCGAAGACCAAGTTTGTTCACTTTCATCAGTGAGTGCGCGCTCACGAACCGGCAGTTGTTCCGACGGGTCTTTGGGGGCCTGCTCTGCTGCCGGCTGTAAGGATGCACTTTGCATGGGCTTATAATCCAGAATATATGCCGGCAGATTATCTGCTTCGATTCTGCTCCCCTGGGCTACATTTACCGCATACTCCATAATATTTTTCAGTTCTCGAATATTTCCCTCATAGGTGTATGCTAATAAAACAGACAGGGCCGGTTCCGAAAATCCATTGATTTTTTTGGCCTGCTTTTTTGTGTAATGATTCAGGAAGTGGTCGAGTAGTAGTCGGATATCCGTGCCCCGTTCCCGTAAAGGCGGCAGATGTACCCTGGCCACATTCAGGCGGAACAGCAGGTCTTTTCTGAATTTACCAATGGATACCATATATTCCAGGTCGCGGTGGGTGGCGGCAATAATTCTTACATTGGCATTGAATCCCTTGGTGGCACCTAAAGGATAAATGATCCTGTCATCAAGAAAAGTGAGTAGTTTAACCTGAAGGGCCAAAGGCAGGTCTCCGATTTCCGTTAAGAAGATAGTGCCGTTGTGTGCCAGCTTAAACCGGCCGGGTTTGTTTTCCACAGCGCCGGTGAATGCGCCTTTCATATGACCGAAAATTTCCGATTCCAAAAGGGTTTCAGGCAGTGCCCCACAGTTGATTTTAATAAATGGGCCGCCTGCACGTCCGGAGGTCTGGTGTACGGCTTCTGCCACAAGATCCTTACCCGTGCCTGTTTCCCCGGTGATCAGGATAGAGGTGTCACTTTGGGCAAGCATGGGAAGGGTCTGAAAGATCATTTCCATTTTCCGGCTTCGGCCGATGATATTGGCAAAACTGTAGGCCACGTTTTTTTCCGGATCATTGCCGGCACTGCCTCTCAAGTCCTCAATGGTTTCCATATAACCTGTAAAATGCCCCTGGGTGTCCGTGATTTGTGCAGTGGTAATGCGTACCGGCAGTTTCTGGCGATCTGTATTGATGATGTCGCTGGTGCAGGATATGGACCTGTTTTTGCGGTGGGTGGCAAGGACCGGACAGTTGAGGATGCATGCAGAACTGCGCAGGATATTTTTGCAGGGAATACCTTTGGCCATATCCAGTGAAAAACCGGTCAGTGCCTGGAAAAACCGGTTCAGATGAACCACGCGCAAATCCTTGTCCATCACTATGATACCTAAAGGGATTTCATCCAGGATATGGGCAAAATCAAGCGGCGATCTCATGAGTTGATGAATTGCAGGAAATACGTGCATCCTTGAACGGGTTCCTCTTTGTTTTTAAAGCAGTTTCAGGTGCCAGTTCCAGGTTCCGGGGCGCGGCTTCATCCGGATACCTTTGGGTATATTTTCAAACATGTTGACGAGCATGACAAAACCTGCCTGTTTTAACTCTTGGGTTTTGGGCGACAGGTCCAGATACCAGTTGGGGAAAGTGTGGTAGGTCGCGTTGAACTTGCTGGTCCAGGCGACTTCCCCCATGGGGCTTTTAAAGCCTTTCCCGATATTCAGGTCCGGGGCTGCAATTCTTGATATGGCCACAGGCCAGTTCGCCCGGCAGACTGCGCCTAAAGGCAGGCTGCTGCATCCCGGTAAAGACAACAAGGTTTCACTATCCAGTTCCGGACTTACAATGGCTCCCGAAAAACCTTTGCTCCTGAGCATTTCCACAGCAAGGCTATTTGTTATATTGCAGAAGGGCCCTGCCCAGATGTTCAGTTTTCCGGGATTATCAAACAAAGATATCTGCCAGGGGGAATTGAGCACAAAGTTTTTGGCCCCCTTTCTCAATGCGGTTTTTATATAATTTTGACAGATTTTTTCCTCTTCGGGGAAAATTACGGGGTCCAGCCACAACCAGGCCCGGGCAAAAACTTTTATTCCATAGCTGTTTGCAGAAATCCAGAAGCCTTTGTCATTATTTGTTTTTAAATTAGGCGGTGTTTTTCTGAATACATCCATTTCATGTATATCAGGTTGTTTTTTTCTTCGATGCGTTCCTGTCTGGCCTGGTAATTTTATCTTATCAGCTGCCTTTTGGTGGGAAGCAGAGTGGTTTGACGGCTTGATCGTTACTTTGGAAATTTCGTTCAATTGGGCATTTAATTGTGATAATTGCGTTTCAAGTTCACGTCCCCTGCGGTCAATCATAAAAACCGCCGTGCCTTTGCGGGCACGCTTGCCTTTTGCCGCCGCTAAAAAATATTTCCCTTTTTTGGGGACCGCCCGGGTCACCTTCTGAATTTGGTGAAAGGTCTCTTCTTCATACCCGATACGCAAAAGATCTCCCGGCATAAGCGCTTCCCTTGAGATAAAATATGGGTTCTCAGGGTTTTTTATCCGCCCTAAAAACAGGCCGGACCCGGTATCCGAAGTATGGTCCAGAGGGTTTGAAACCCGATGGGATAACAGGTTGTAATGGCTGCCCTGTCGGCCTAAAGCATACGCTAAAAATGACAGAGCCTGTTTTTTTTGATCCGGCGCATCCCGGAGCAGTTTATAGGCCATTACCGTGTAGTAAACATAATGAGGGCTCTTTTTCCGGCCTTCTATTTTCCAGGTGCTGATATTGGGGATCTCTTTGAGCACCTTGGCCAGTACGTCCGCTGACAGATCCATGCAGGAGAAGTACCGGGCCTTTTTCCCGTTCTGCTCATACAGACGCCGGCAGGGCTGAACGCAACGCCCCCGCAGTGCACTTTTTCCGCCAAACCAGGAACTCCAGTAGCATCGGCCTGACACAGAGTAACAAAGCGCACCATGGATAAACACTTCTAAATCCATGGGCCCGGGGGCCGCTGCAGCCATGGTCCTGATGTCATCAAGGCTGAATTCCCTGGGCAGCACCACCCTGGAAAATCCAGCATTTTGAGCGGCTTCAAGTCCGGCTGGATGGGTACAGTTGCCCAGAGTGGATAGATGAAGTTTGCCTTTGAATCCTGACTGTTCAGCAAGTGGGACCATGGCAGTGTCCTGGATGATCAGGGCATCGACGTCTGTGTGTCGTGCAAGCTTGTCAAGTATACGACGTGCCTTGTCGGTTTCGGATTCTTTAATAATAGAGTTAAAAGCAACATACACCTCAACCCCTTTTGAATGGGCAAGCTGGGTTAGCCTTGCCAATTCTTCAATAGAGAAATTGCCTGCTTCCATGCGGGCTGAAAATATTTTAAGACCGCAGTAAATTGCGTCTGCGCCCGCTGCTATTGCAGCAAGAAAAGAGTGTGTATCCCCGGCTGGAGCCAGGATTGTCGGTGTTTTTGATGGTTGACTGGTCATGGGCCTTTTATATTTTAGGTATGGGTAATTCGTTTTTCATATTGCAATTTCAGGCAATAATGCCAAAATAACATTTTTTTGCCGTAAAAACAGGCCCGGTTAACATTTAACAGGACCAGATCAAAAGAAACAGCAAAATACTAAGGAGGATAAATGTTTGCAATTCATGATGAAAGCGGTTATTCCATGCCCGTGGACGGCATTGAGATGAAAACCTTGGTGTATGGAGAAAAGACGCTTCTGGCTCGGTTCAAGATGACCCAGGGGGCTTTGCTGCCTTCTCACTCACATCCCCATGAGCAGACCGGATATCTTGTTTCCGGCCGCATCAATCTTTACATTGGCGGTGAGTGCCGCAATGCCGGCCCCGGAGATTCATGGTGCGTTGCATCCGGGGTCGAGCATCGTGCTGAAATTTTGGAAGATAGCGTCGCCATTGAGGTTTTTTCACCGGTACGGGAGGATTATCTGCCCGGAGCCTGATGAATATAAATCCGTGGGCTTTTGCCGTCGCTTAAAATGAAAATAAGCGTTTACGTGTCAGGCATGCAAATTTTACAGGGTTTGTATCCCTGGGTTTCAGCCTCTTCCTTTGTGGCAAAATCCATGCTGCAGTTTTTGCCGCTGGCAAAATTACACTCCACTGTGTGGAAAACCAGGGTTTCAATGTTTCCTTTAAACTGAACGCTTTCACCAGTCGGTTCTTCGGTTTCAGGCGCTGTAAAGTCAACCGGTTGCTGGGGTTCTGTCGAAGGGGTCTCGGATTCTTGCTGCGCTTCTGGTTCCGGCTGCTCATCCTGATTGTCTGTAACTGCTTCTTCAGGTTTTTCAATTGGTTCCGGTACTGGTTCGACTGTAACCGCTTCACTTTCTTTTTTTTGTTTTTCAGCGTATTTTTCTATTCTTTCAGCGCCAAGTTCTATCTCGGGCTCAACACTTTCTGCACAGTCGTCTGACTGTTTGAGGTCCTCAATGCCAAGATATACTGCAATGGCACCGCCAAGGATCATCAATGCAGGAATAACCCCTGCCAAAAAATGTAAAAAGTTAGAAAAATTGAACGCAAAACCAGGTACACCAATGAGTAGTACCAACGCACCGATGATAAATTTTTTCATACATCCGCTCCATAGAGTGTCTAATCAGCATTAATAAGGATCAGGATTTTAAGCCCCCAAGACCGCACGCTACCCTTTTTATTGTGAAATTTGCTGCATTGTCAAGCCAATGGTGCAAAAATTGTAATTATTGGCATTGAAAAGACGCATTTTTCCTTGATCCGATCTTGGGCTGGAGCAGACTGTATTGAAAGAAAAAGGGCAATTCCTATGCAGCGTTGTCTTTAGGTTGATGGCGCATCAGCGTCCGGACTTCGACAGAGCATAATCCACCACATCCTAAATGCCATCAGGGCGTCGGCATCTTCCTGTTCTTGGCATTTAAAAAGCGTTAAAGAGTATGCCTCTTCAAACTCTTCAGGGGTGAAAGTTAAATCATTTTGGTCAAGAATTTCCTGGCGTGTCCGGCTGCTCTCTGCTTTTACCAGTTTGTTTCTGAAATCATTGTCACTTTGTCCTTGCCGGATAAAGTTAAGGGCGTTTTGAATGGTCATCTGATTCTCCTAAGGGTTTATAAGAAAGTTTGGGTACGTTACTCAGATCTTTCAAGCTTTGTTGTGGGCCGAGGCCGGGGTGTCGATAGACCAAGGACGGTCCGTGACCGTTATATAATGGAAGGTATTATACGCAAATAAAAATGCCAACACAACCAAGATGCTTGAATATCCTTCATACCGCTTAAAAACAAAGCCGTATAGTTATATGCTGGTGTGAGTAAAAAAACTGAAGTAATGCTGTAAAGTCATTTGAAAGGATTGCCAAATGGTCTTAATTATATTTAATATGCCAGTGTAACATTGTTCATAGCAGTGGATCAGGTAAAAATTACATACATTGGCATAATGGTGTTTTCTAAGAACAAACATTAGTCTTTCCGGATTAAAAAAGAAATGAATCAGTTGATGAAATCAAACGCCGATCCCTTTTTTTGCAGTCTAAAACCCAAAGATGTTATTGGTGTGGCTGCACCATCGTCTATATTTGATGCCGATGCGTTTCACAAAGGGGTCCTGTGTCTTGAATCCATGGGGTTTGAAGTGCACATTCCCGACGACATATATAGTCGTCATAGATATCTTGCCGGTACGGACCGGCAGCGGGCAGAGGTGCTTAATTCAATGTTTGCCGATCCTGGGATCAACGGCATCATTGCGGCCAGGGGCGGGTTTGGTGCCATGCGTCTTTTGCCTTTGCTGGACTGGAATGTCATCGCCAAAAATCCAAAATTGTTTATAGGATTTTCAGATCCCACCGCTTTGATCAGTGCCTTGGTGTGCAACGCAAGGATTTGTGCCATGCATGGTCCGAATTTGGTTTCCCTTTCCCAGGCCGATCAAAAGACATTGGATAGTTTTTCAAAAACCGTGACAGGCCGCTTTACACGTATTGATCTGCCTTCTGACCAGGTGATTGTGCCGGGACATGCCGCAGGCCGGCTTGTGGGTGGTAATCTGGCTACCCTGGTTCATATGATTGGGACTGCGTATCAGCCTGATTTTACAGGTGGTATCCTTTTTATAGAGGATGTGGGTGAACCGGCATACAAAATTGACAGGATGCTGACCCAGATGAAAATGGCCGGTTTGCTCGAAGGTATCAAAGGCGTCCTGACCGGGTCCTTTGAGAGCTGCGACAATGAAGCCTATATTCCCCAGATCATTAAAGAGGTATTTTTTGAGGCGAATGTTCCAATCTGTATGGGGATTGGCGTTGGTCACGGTTCTGTGAACCTTTCCCTTCCCATGGGAATCGACGCCATTCTAGATGCAGACCATGCCTGTCTTGAATGGGGGCCTGTCGCACAATGAAGTCCCCCGCGTTTCAAAATATTGATAATGCCATGGCTGGTGCTGTGGTAGATGGTGTGTTTCCGGGTGCAGTATTGCTGTGGGCGAGCAGAAACCAAGTGCTGTATCATAAAGCCTTTGGCGTAACGGACCTACGATTTGGGGAGCCTGTGACATTGAATACGGTGTTTGATCTGGCCTCTCTGACCAAACCCCTGGCCACAGCGCTGGCTGTGGCGGACTTAATTTCATCCGGGCTGTTATCCCAAAACACATATTTAGAGGACGCTCTGCCGGATGCCTGTGGAACAGATAAAGCCAAGATCTCCATTGACATGTTGTTGCGCCACAGGTCTGGTTTGCCTGCCCATCATTCATATTTTAAAATGCTTGATGCCCCTGTCCCCAGTATCGCGGCAAGAGAGCACCTGCGGCAACTGGTGCTGGCACAGCCCTTGGCTTATACGCCTGGAGCCAAGGAAATTTACAGCGATCTGGGGTTTATTCTTTTGGCCTGGGTGGTGGAGTATCTGTCCGGTTCCCGGCTGGACACATTTATTTATGATAAGGTGTTTTTGCCGTTACGTATCCACGATTTGTTTTTTAATCCAATTTGTTCTGGTATTAGAAAATCTGTGAAAAAAGACACGTCTCTTGTTTTTGCCGCTACCTCCCATTGCCCCTGGCGCGAAAAAATGATACTCGGGGAAGTGGAAGATGAAAATGCTTGGGCTGCGGGTGGCGTTGAAGGGCATGCCGGGCTGTTTGGTACGGCCGCCGGGGTTCATCATATGTGTTGTCAAATTTTGCGTGCCCTTGAAGATAAAGAAGCCAACGTAATAAATTCTTCTGTCATTCGATGTTTTGCGGATAAAAATAATGGCATGATGCGTCCGGCAGGTTTTGATTCTCCAAGTGAAAAGAACGCGTCGTCCGGTCATTTTTTTTCTAAACGATCTATCGGACATTTAGGCTTCACCGGCACATCCTTCTGGATAGATCCTGATAACGGTTTGATCGCAATACTTTTGACAAACCGGGTACATCCGAGTCGGGAAAATATTAAAATTAGGAAATTTAGGCCAATGCTTCATGATTTGATCGCATCTGCATATAAAGGAAATATACAGGTGTGAAACACTTTTATTCTTGTAAAAAAAATCTAAGTTTGTTAGCAATTATTTTTTAGCAGTATTTTTTCATCATCTATTGTTAGACACAACTCCCAATTTTGTATGAAAGAGGACAAATGAACTTTGTAACTGATACTTTGCTTGGGGCCTTTTCCAACGATTTGGCCATTGATCTTGGTACTGCAAATACGCTGGTTTATGTGAAGGGAAAAGGAATTGTATTGAGTGAACCTTCAGTGGTGGCGGTCAGAACGGACAAACGGACCAGGAATAAGGTGCTGGCAGTGGGGCTGGAAGCAAAGCGCATGCTGGGACGAACACCGGGAAATATTGTAGCCATACGACCCATGCGAGACGGGGTTATTGCTGATTTCGCAGTGACCGAAGCCATGCTCAAGCATTTTATCCGTAAAGTTCATAACAACAGAAAAACGCTGGTGCGTCCAAGGATTATTATTGCCGTTCCTTCCGGCATCACCCAGGTGGAAAAACGAGCGGTCAGAGAAAGCGCGGAATCCGCCGGTGCCAGGGAGGTCTTTTTGATAGAAGAGCCTATGGCTGCAGCAATCGGCGCAGGCCTTCCCATTACGGAACCCACCTGTAATATGGTTGTGGATATTGGCGGTGGGACCACTGAGGTTGCGGTGATCTCCCTGGCCGGCATCGTGTATACCCGTTCCTTAAGAGTTGCCGGGGACAAGATGGATTCTTCCATCAGCCAGCATATCAAACGCAAATATAATTTGCTCATCGGCGAAAGAACCGCAGAAATTATCAAAACAACAATTGGCAACGCCTACCCTGACCCCGAGCGTCTTGAGACCATTGAAGTTAAGGGCAGGGATTTGGTTTCAGGTATCCCTAAGATTTTGGCCATTGATTCTGAAGAGGTTCGGGTTGCCATTTCCGAGCAGATTGAAGCCATTGTTGAAACCGTTCGTATTGCGCTTGAACAGACGCCGCCGGAACTGGCCGCTGATATTGTTGATTCCGGCATTGTTCTAACCGGCGGGGGGGCGTTACTCAAAAATTTGGACAAGCTGCTCCGAGAAAAGTGTGGCCTTCCCATTGTCGTGGCCGAGGATCCCTTGTCCACAGTGGCGCTTGGCTGCGGTAAATCTCTGGACAGCATAGAAATTCTTAAAGAAGTGGTCATCAGCTAACAGTAATGTTTTCCAGGCGGATCATGATGATTGTCGGTGTGGGCTTTTTTATTGCGGTGGCACTTACCGTAATCGCCATGTCCAGCCGGGAGAACCTGCCGGCTGGTGGTGTTGAAAGACTCTCCATCACGCTTACCTCTCCTTTTCAGCTCGTGGCTTCCCGTATTATCGGTTTTACTGAATCGGTATGGCAGACTTACTTTTCATGTGTGCTTGCCATGGAAGAGAACCAGACGTTGAGACGGCAGTTATTAGAGGCCCGGCACACGGCCAATAGATGTAACGAGCTTGAGCTTGAAAATGCCCGTTTAAAAAAGTTTGTTAATTTCCAAAGTTCCGTGCCCGCAGCCTATGTGGCAGCCCAGGTGATTGCCCGGGATCCGTCTCCCTGGTTTAAAACTATTATGATAGATAAGGGTGAAAAAGACGGATTGATTAAAGGCTTGCCTGTACTTGTATCAGAAGGGATAGTCGGGCAAATCATTAAAGTGTCCCGTAGTTTTTCCCGGGTACTGCTTATTACCGACCGCAATTCGTCTGTTGATGCGCTGATCCAGGAGACCCGGGTCCGCGGTATGGTTAAGGGCAATAATCAAGACACCTGTTCCTTTGTATACACGTTAAGAAAAGATGAGGTCCAACCGGGGCAGGTCATTGTCTCCTCGGGGCTGGACCAGGTATTCCCAAAAGGCTTGAGAATCGGAGCGGTACTTGATGTACAAAAAAATCATTCCCAGTTGTTCCAGGATATCACCATAAAAACTGCTGTCGATTTTGACAGACTCGAAGAAGTGCTGATATATAAGAATGCCGATTGACATGCGGATGCTGCCGGTATGATAAACTTCGTATTTTTTTTCTTTTCCAACCTGATTCTGATTATTGCTCAAACCGTTGTTATTCCAAACTTTTCCTGGTTTTCCTACTGTTTCGATCTGATGATCATCAATGTGTTGTACCTAAGTCTTTTTTCCCCACACTACGGGGTGCCGTTCTGGATAATGATCATCGGCATCGTCATGGACAGCTTGTCGGGTGCGCCGTTTTTCCTTCATACCACCGCATATCTGTGTATTTATCTAATTGTTTTTTTTCTGCGCCGACTGGTTTTTCAGCGCAGTGCCCTCTTTGTATTTATCGTCAGTCTTGCCTCAGTCTGCATTTACCAGGGACTGGTTATGTTCAGTGTTTTTTTGCTCCAGGGTCACAAGGCAATTACTGCTACGGATTACCGGCTTTGCGTTGGCCAGGTCATCTGGGCCGCTGTAGGTATTCCTTTTGGCGTCTGGTTTATTAAAACCATACACCAGAAGTTTTTATATGCCGTAAAACAAACCCGTCGACACGTGGTCCGAAAATACAGGGGGTAGTGTGGGCGCAATTAAAGAAAATTCAGACAGGGAATGGATCAAGCATCGATATATAGGGGCAGGGTTGTGCCTTGTTTTTATTTTTGGTGTTCTTTTTTTAAGGTTGGTTTATCTTCAGATGATTCGCGGTGAAGAGTATCGGCGGTTGTCTATGACCAATTGTGTCCGACTCAAAAGCATAAAATCTTCTAGGGGATTGATTTATGACCGCAATCACAACCTTCTTGTGGACAATCGCCCGGCCTTTGACCTGACCATTGTTCTGGAGGATGCTAAACCCCTTGAGAAGACACTTGAGCGTTTGGCAGAACTAACTGGCGATTCTTGTGAAGAGCTGATGGCAACCATAAAAAAAGCAGGGAGATCTGCCTTTTATAAACCACTTGTTCTTAAGCGAGATATAACAAGGGATTTGCTTGCGGTTATAGAGGCCCATCAGTTTGATCTGCCGGGTATCCACATTGATATTGAACCGACCAGAAATTATATCCATAAAAAAACGGCCGCTCACCTTATCGGCTATCTTGGTGAGATCAATAAAGATGAACTGGCATCCGGGAAATTTCCCAACGTCCGGTCCGGCGATTCCATTGGACGGTACGGGGTTGAAAAAAGTTTTGAGGCGGATCTGCAGGGCAAGCGGGGAGGGCACCAGGTCGAAGTGGACGTAAACGGCCGGGTGATAAAGATACTCAAAACTGTAGAGCCGGTTTCCGGAAAGGATCTGGTTCTGACAATGGATCTGGCACTTCAACAAACAGCCGAAAAAATGTTGGGGGAGAACGACGGAGCTGTTGTGGCGCTTGATCCCTCAAACGGGGATGTTCTGGTGATGGCATCGTCGCCCAGTTTTGACCAGAATGATTTTATTGGCGGAATCTCTAGTAAAAAATGGCAGCTTCTAAGGGATGATCCGGGCAGACCTATGAATAACAAGGCCATTCAGGCAGAGTATCCCCCGGCATCCACATATAAAACGATTACGGCCCTGGCCGGACTTGAAGAAAAGGTGATTGATAGGAATTCCACCTTTTTTTGTCCGGGGTTCTATAAGTTTGGCAACCGGCGTTATCACTGCTGGAACAAGTATGGACATGGTAATTTAAACGTTGTGGATGCCATTGCACAATCCTGCGATGTATTTTTTTATCAAACCGGCGAAAAACTTGGCGTTGATGCCCTGGCAAGGTATGCCTATGGCTCTGGTCTTGGGCGGTTAACCGGTATTCGTCTGGCCCACGAACGCCCCGGATTGATCCCCACATCTGCGTGGAAAAAAAAGCGATTCAAGGAACCCTGGCAGGCCGGTGAAACTTTGTCCATCAGTATCGGACAGGGGTTTAATCTGGTTACTCCCTTGCAGATGGCCGTGTTCATTTCTGCTGTAGGGAATAACGGCACCCTTTATCGGCCAAGGCTTGTCAAATCCGTTCAAGATGCGAAGGGGCAAATGATTCGAGAAATTGAGCCTGAAATTACCGGTGGGTTGCCGGCTTCTAAAAATAATTTGGCCATTGTCAGAGAAGGATTGTTAAAAGTTGTTCACGGTAACCGCGGCACTGCCCGGCGCATCCGTCTTCCCGGTATTGAAATCGCCGGGAAAACCGGTACGGCACAGGTGTTTTCCCGCAAAGCCGGGGAGAAGTTCAATAATAAAAAATTGAAGCGTACTCTCCAGGATCACGCCTGGTTTGTCTGTTATGCGCCGGCCCAGGACCCTAAAATTGCCATTGCCGTAATCATTGAGCATGGCGAGCATGGCTCGAGTGCCGCTGCCCCCGTTGCAAAAGAGTTGATCCATGCCTATCTTGGGGACCCTCAAGTTCCAACAGCCCTGGTTAAGGAAGATCAGGCACATGTGGAGTAAAAAAAATGTTTGACCGCCGTCTCGTATCAAATTTTGACTGGGGATTTCTTTTACTTATATTTTTTATTTGTATTCTGGGATTAACTATCCTTTATTCGGCGGTAACAGCCGGATACGCAGGGATGGCTTTGCATCCCCTTTTTAAAAAACAGGTTGTCTGGCTTTGTGTCGGGTTTGCCATCATGATGGGCTGCCTGGTCATCGATTTTAAAGAGTTTGCCAAACTGCACCTGCTTATCTATGCCGCATGTGTTGGGCTTTTGATTGCGACCTGGCTTGTAGGGCATACCGGCGGCGGCTCCCAGCGCTGGCTGGTATTAGGTCCTGTTCGGATTCAGACCTCTGAATTGATGAAAATTTCTTTGATCATCAGCTTGGCTTCGGTTTATGCAGACAGTATCAGTCCTGAAGGTTTGGGGTTCAGGCATTTAATCAAACCGGCAATTTTATGTATTATTCCTTTTGGCCTCATCGTTATCCAGCCGGATTTGGGTACAGGGCTTTTGCTTTTGCTCATTGCCGGCTGTCTCACTTTATTTGTAAAGGTCGAAAAAAAAGTTGTGTTCATTCTGGGGGTTGTTGGCGTTTTCCTGGTTCCGCTTGTCTGGTTTTTCGGACTTAAGGATTATCAGAGAGATAGGATTTTAACCTTTTTAAATCCTGAACGGGACCCCCTTGGCGCAGGGTATCACATCATCCAGTCAAAAATTGCTATCGGTTCGGGTATGCTTACCGGTAAAGGATTTCTCCATGGAACCCAGAATGCTTTGAATTTTTTGCCTGAACAACATACGGATTTTATTCTTTCCGTGCTGGCCGAAGAATGGGGGCTTGCGGGGTGTGCTGTTCTGCTGAGTCTCTATTTTATTTTGCTGTTTTGGGGGTTGAATATTTCTTATAATTGCCGGAATATGTTTGGCTCCCTATTGGCTATGGGGGTTACCATTATGATTTTTTGGCAAATTTTTATCAATATAGGTATGGTGATGGGATTGATGCCGGTGGTTGGCGTACCTTTGCCATTGGTTTCTTATGGGGGGTCCTCGGTTGTTACTAATATGGTTGGTTTTGGTATTTTGCTGAATATTAGCATGCGAAAGTTTAACACTGCCTAAATTTCCTCTAATTTTTTGAATATTCTAAACCGCTAAAAAATGATTTTGTTCAACAAGATTTCAATATAATAAGGCATACTATAGTTGGACAAAATCCATATTTATAATTGCTGCATTCTGTGTTGACAAAAGGCTTGCTGGATGGTACTCAAGTCTCGGTCATTCTAAGCATTTAGGCTGAATTCGAGCGTTTTCAGCCAATAGGATATAAGTAGTTGATTTTTTGTAATTATTAACTGGTGGAGGAATTTTATGATAACTGTGATTCCTGATATATCAGCGGTATATCAGATGGTCAATTTTCTTGTCCTGCTATTCCTCCTCAACCTGGTTCTGTACAAACCCATTCGAAAGGTCATTCTCGAAAGAAAAGCCAAGGTCGGCACCTTAAATTCAGGTGTTGAAACAGCCTCGGCTAATCTTGAGAAACAAAAGGATGATTATAAGGAAGGGTTAAAACAGGCAAGGGGTGAAGGCCTCAAACACAAAGAGGTATTCATCGAGGAGGCGTCTGCTCAGGAGAAGGAGATTATTACCCGGATCAATCAGAAAGCGCAGGCTAACTTTGCCCAAATCAAGGCACAGGTGGCTGAAGAAACCGAACAGGCCCGCAAAGCGCTTGAGGCTGAGGTTGAGGTGTATGCCAAAGCCATCGGCGAAAAGATTCTTGGGAGGGCATGTTAATGAAAAACGTTAATTGGAAAAAACACCTTAAAGTTTCCGCAACTGTCGTGGCTCTTGTGGCTGGTGCGACAGTGGTCTGGGCTTCCGGTGGCGGTCACGGTGAAGCAGCTCATGCAAGTCATAACGTGTGGCACGATGTTGATACCTGGAAGGTGCTCAACTTTGTTGTGCTTGCGCTTGGCTGCTTTTTCATCGCTAAGAAACCGGTGGCGCAGTTCTTTTCTTCCCGTACGAAGGGGATAGAAGAAGAGTTGACAGACTTGGAACAGAAAAAAGCTGAAGCAGAGAGAAAACTTGCCGAATATGAAACCCGGTTTAGAAATCTTGAACAGGAATCTGAACAGATTGTTGAGGATTATATCAAACAGGGCGAAGAGGCCAAGAAAAGAATCATTGCAGAGGCTGAAGCTCAGGCTGAAAAACTCGAAGATATGGCGAAACGCAATATCGAACAAGAGTTCAAGGCCGCAAAAACGCTTCTTAAGCAGGAGGTTGTGGGTCGTGCTATGGAGCAGGCAGAGGCACTCATTAAAAAATCCATCACGACCCAGGATCAGAACCGTCTGGTCGATGAATACTTGAAAAAGGTGGAGGCATAATGAAGAATCTCGCAGTTTCAAGGCGTTATGCCAAGGCATTGATTTTGATAGGCCAGGAGGATGGCCAGGCGGAAGGGTACAACAACGAGCTTTCCGCAATGGTTGGGCTGTTAGACTCCAATGAGGGTTTTGAACAGGCCCTCATCAATCCGTTAATTGGAAAAACTGATCGTAAAAAGCTTCTTGATGCAGTCATCGCTTCTGCAGGCTTTTCAAAAGTGATGAATTCTTTTTTGTCCTTGCTTTTTGATAAAGGCAGAATCAGTTTTCTTAGAGATATTGCGACTTATTACAGCACCATGGCTGATGAACTTAAAGGTGTTGTCAAGGCTAGTGTTGTGGCTGCCACAAACTTGTCCAAGACAAACATTAATAAAATTCAAAAGTCGTTGTCTCAGAAAACCGGTAAAACTGTTGTGCTTGATGTACAAAAGGATTCAAGCCTTATTGGCGGTATCATCACAAAAATCGGCGATCTTGTTCTTGACGGCAGCGTAAAAACCCAGCTGATCAATATGAGGGAAACTTTAAAAAAAGGTGAGAGTTTATAATGGAAATTAAAGCAGAAGAAATAAGCCAGATAATCAAAGATCAAATTAAAGGGTTTGATGCACAGGTTGATCTGAGCGAAACAGGTGTTGTTCTATCTGCGGGTGACGGTATTGCCCGTGTTTATGGTCTGGAAAAAGTAAAAGCCATGGAACTGGTTGAGTTTCCCGGTGGTATTCTTGGGCTGGCACTTAACCTTGAAGAAGACAACGTCGGTGTCGCTATTCTTGGTGATGACAAAGTCATCAAAGAAGGCGATATGGTTAAAAGAACCGACCGTATCGCTTCCGTTCCCGTTGGCGAAGCACTGCTGGGCCGTGTTGTAACCACCACTGGTGAACCTGTTGACGGCAAAGGTCCCATCGCTTCTGATACATTTATGAACATGGAACTGGTTGCCCCTGGCGTTATTGCAAGAAAAGGTGTTCACGAACCCTGCTACACCGGTTCTAAAGCAGTTGACGGTATGACCCCTGTTGGTCGCGGTCAACGTGAGCTGATCATTGGTGACCGTCAGATTGGTAAAACAGCTGTTGCAGTTGACGCCATCATCGCTCAGAAAGAAAGCGGCATTAAATGTATCTATGTTGCCTGCGGCCAGAAAAAATCTACGGTTGCCCAGGTGGTTGCTGCCCTTGAAGAACATGGCGCAATGGAATATACCACCGTTGTTGTGGCCTCCGCTTCTGAATCTGCAGCTATGCAGTATCTGGCTCCCTATGCCGGTTGCGCCATGGGCGAATACTTCCGCGATAAAGGCGAACATTCCCTGATCATCTATGATGACCTTTCAAAACAGGCTGCCGCTTACCGTCAGGTATCTCTGCTGCTTAGACGTCCGCCCGGACGTGAAGCGTTCCCCGGCGATATTTTCTACAACCACAGCCGTCTGCTCGAACGTTCCGCCAAAATGAGTGATGAGCTTGGTGCCGGTTCTTTGACCGCACTTCCCATCATTGAAACCCAGGAAGGTGACGTGTCTGCATTTATTCCCACCAACGTTATCTCCATTACCGACGGCCAGATTTTCCTTGACAAGGACCTTTTCTTTGCCGGTATCCGTCCGGCTATTGATGTTGGTTTGTCTGTATCCCGCGTTGGTGGTGCAGCCCAGGTTAAAGCCATGAAACAGGTAGCAGGGACCCTGCGTCTGGATCTTGCCCAGTACAGAGAGCTCGAAGCCTTTGCCGCTTTCGGTTCTGACCTTGATGCCGCAACCCAAAAACAGTTGACCCGTGGTGAAAGACTCGTTGAGCTGCTCAAACAGCCCCAGTACCAGCCGCTTCCCATGTACAAGCAGGTAACTGTTCTTTATGCCGGCACCAAAGGATATCTGGATGCATACCCCAAAGAAGCAGTTCCTGCCTATGAGGCTGGATTGTATGAATTTGTGGAAAATCGTTATCCCGAAATTTTCACAGGCCTCAAAGAAAAAGAAAAAATTGATGACGAAATTGAGGCTAAGCTCAAAGAATGCCTTACAGCCTATGGCGAAGAATTTAAAACTACCCTGTAATTAAGGGCGAACTCTTCGGATTTATTTATTTAAAATAATAATATATAGGCGCAAAGGTAGATCATATGGCAACATTAAAAGAAGTACAATCGAAAATAGTCAGTGTAAAAAAGACTAAACAGATTACCTCTGCCATGAAAATGGTCGCCACTTCAAGATTGCGCGGTTCCCAGAATGCCATGGAGGCATTTAAACCCTATGCCTCCAAATTTGCAGAAGTTCTGGGATCCATTGCCGGTAAATCAGGGGAGGGTGCTTCCCCTCTTTTGGTTGCCAAAGATGAAGTAAAAAAGGTGGCCCTACTCCTGTGTACATCAGACAGGGGTCTATGTGGTGGATTTAACATTAATTTGATCGATAAAGCTGAAAAAATGCTCAAAGCTGAGCTCAGCGGAAAAGAGGTCTCTTTTGTCTGCTATGGCAAAAAAGGCCGCGACTGGGCAAAAAAACAGGGCAAATCCATTGATGCTGAATATATCGGTGTCGTGGGCGGCAACGTTGATTTCTCAGTGGCTTCCGGTTCAGGGCAGACATTAATCAACAATTTCCTTGAAGGAAATGTGGATGAAGTATATCTGATCTATTCTGAATTTCAGGGTATGGCAAAACAGATCCCGACAGTTAAACAGATTCTTCCCATTCCATCTCTTGATGATGTGGTAGAAGAAGAAGCTGCGCCTGCAGACGATGATGGCTCTTTTCTGCCGGAACACATCTGTGAGCCCTCTTCCGATGCACTTTTGGGCGAAATGCTCCCCAAAAATGTTTTTATCCAGATATACGATGCACTGCTTCAAACCTCGACTTCCGAACATGCTGCCCGTATGCGGGCCATGGAAAATGCAACCAAGGCATGTTCAGATCTTGTGGACGAACTGCAGACCATATTCAACAAAACCCGTCAGGCAGGTATTACGTCAGACCTTATGGATATTGTTGGTGGTGCCGAAGCCCTTAAGGGGTAATTGACTTTTAAGCAAGCATAGATAAAACAGCTTTATAGGAGAATAAAATGGCTGAAAATATAGGTAAAATTTCACAGGTACTCGGCGCGGTTGTTGACGTTGAGTTCGAGCCCGGAAAACTTCCCCCGGTTCTTACCGCCCTGACTGTCACCAACCCCACCATTGGGGATATGGAAGATAATCTGGTTATCGAAGTGGCCCAGCATTTGGGTGACAATGTTGTTCGCTGCATCGGCATGGACGTAACCGACGGTCTTCAGCGTGGTATGGTAGTAAAAGACACCGGCAAACCAATTATGATGCCTGTTGGCGAAGCCTCTCTGGGTCGCGTTCTTAACGTTGTCGGCCGCCCGGTTGACGGTCTTGGCGATATCTCCCAAGACAAAATGCTTCCCATCCACAGACACGCTCCTGCTTTTACCGAGCAGGATACTACGGTTCGCGTTCTTGAAACCGGCGTAAAGGTTATCGACCTTCTGGTTCCCTTCCCCCGTGGCGGTAAAATGGGCATGTTCGGTGGTGCCGGTGTTGGTAAGACCGTTATCATGATGGAAATGGTTAACAACATCGCTATGCAGCATGGTGGTATCTCCGTGTTTGGCGGTGTTGGTGAAAGAACACGTGAAGGTAACGACCTTTACCACGAAATGAAAGATTCAGGCGTTCTTCCCAAATGTGCTCTGGTTTATGGTCAGATGACTGAACCTCCCGGAGCCCGCGCGCGTGTTGCGCTGTCCGCTTTGACTTGTGCTGAATATTTCCGTGATGAAGAGGGCCAGGACGTGCTTCTCTTTGTTGATAACATCTTCCGTTTCACCCAGGCCGGTGCTGAGGTATCTGCAACTCTAGGTCGTATGCCGTCTGCCGTTGGTTATCAGCCGACTCTCGCGGTTGACATGGGTGAGCTTCAGGAACGTATTACATCTACTGATAAAGGTTCCATTACTGCTGTTCAGTGCGTATACGTACCTGCCGATGACTTGACTGACCCTGCACCTGCAACTACTTTTGGTCATCTCGACGGAACCGTTGTTCTTTCCCGTCAGATTGCAGAGCTTGGTATCTATCCGGCCGTGGATCCGCTTGATTCCACGTCAAGAATTCTGGATGCCGCTTACATTGGTGACGATCATTATAACGTTGCCCGTGTTGTTCAGCAGACACTGCAAAAATACAAAGAACTCCAGGACATCATTGCCATTCTGGGTATGGACGAGCTGTCTGACGAAGATAAAATTACAGTACAGCGCGCCAGAAAACTTCAGAAGTTCCTGTCCCAGCCGTTCCATGTAGCTGAAACCTTTACCGGCATGCCTGGCATCTTCGTAAAGGTTGAAGATACGGTTCGGTCTTTCAAGGAAATCATCGAAGGTAAGCATGATGACCTTCCCGAAAATGCTTTCTATATGGTTGGGGCTATCGAAGACGCCATTGAAAAAGCCAAAGCTGAATAATAATTCGGAGGTTGTATTATGGCTGATCAATTTTTTCTTGAGGTGGTAACGCCGCAAAAGGCTATTGTCAGTGAAGAGATTAAGAGCATCTCAGCACCCGGCAGTGAAGGTGAATTCTGTGCCTTGAAAGGACATACAACCTTTCTGACCTCCTTGAAAGTCGGTGCGGTCCGTTATGAAGACGCAACCGGAAAAGAGACCATTCTCTTTGTTAATAACGGATTTGCCGAAGTGCTTCCGGATAAGGTTACCATTCTTGCAGAATCGGCTGAGCGCCGTGAGGATATTAATCTTAGCCGGGCACAAGAGGCCCAAAGTCGCGCGGAAAGACGTCTGAGCGACAAAGCTGCAGATACAGATATCGTTCGTGCTCAAGCTGCATTGCAGAGGGCTTTGTTCCGGATTAAAGTTGCTGGAACAAATTAATAAGATTGGCATGTCTAATGGTTAGATACCCATTGGATCTATGATGCCGAACAATACGAAGTAAAAAAGGGATGCCTTTCCGGCATCCCTTTTTGTTTTTATCGCCTATATTTGTTAAATGATACAGAGGTGTATATGGACAAAATTGCAATTATCATACTGGCTGCAGGAAAAGGCAGTCGTATGAATTCGGATTTACCTAAGGTGCTTCACACGGTTGCAGGAAAAAGCATGGTTAATCATGTGATTGATGCTGCAGCGCAGGTCGCTTTAAATCATATTCATGTTGTAGTAGGGCACAAAGCCGAAAAAGTGCAAAAAGAAATCCAAAAAGAAAATAATGTTCAATTTGCCTTTCAAAAGAAACTTTTAGGGACAGGAGATGCTGTTAGAATTGCATTGCCAACGGTTGATCCACACATTGAACACGTCATGGTTTTGTGCGGTGACGTTCCCTTGATACGAACGCAAACCATCGTTGGTTTGGTTTCAATCCATCAGGAACAACAGGCGGATTTAACTGTCCTTGCTGCAAAGGTTGATGACCCAACCGGTTATGGTAGAATTATCCAGGGTAAGGACGGAGGGCTTCTTGCTATACGTGAAGAGGCCGATGCAACTGACATGGAAAAGCAAATTAATATCGTAAATTCTGGGATTTTTTGTTTTGCAAAACAATTTCTCGAATACGGTTTGAAACGGATTAAAAACAATAATAATCAGAGTGAGTATTATCTCACCGATCTTGTTGAAATTGCAGTACAGAGCCGAGCTCGAACATTTGTTAAGATCATAGATAGTGCCGAACAGGTAATGGGTGTCAATACCATTGAGCAGTTGAACTGTATCAATGCTGCGTTTCATCAGACATCGAATGAATTATCTTGACTTTCATAGGGCTGCTGAATATATTAGTAGTCAATTAATTACCATTTTATGAGATTTTAGAAATTGAATAATGAGGATATAGCAGCTAAGTTTGATGACATTCACATCCATGTCGACTTTTTAATAGAGTCCTGCCAGAGTCTTCAAAAAGAAAACGCAGAGCTTTCTTTGAAAATTAGAGAACTTGAAGACCAGTTGGAACAGAAGATAAAAAAAGAAGATGTCTATGTCGACCGGGAGTCCTTGATGAATGAAAAAATAAACGGACTTCTTTCAAAGCTGGACGGTTTCTCAGAAACCGTATCCGGGGGATGATTAAGTTATAAAGCGTTTGAATATATAGATTTGGTAAAGGGCTTTCCTTGGATGAAATCGTTAAAATTGAGCTTTTCGGGGAAGAATTTAATTTTAAACCGGATAAAGATAAAACATATGATCCGGAAAAGATTGCAGCACATGTCAAGGAATATATTAATGAAGCAGAAAGCCTTTTCCAAAATAAAACCAGTAGTAAAAACAGGATCGCTATTTTGCTTCTTGCAGCCATGAATCTATCTAAGGATTATCATGAACTGCGATTGAAATATTCCGACCTTGAAAAAGATATTGATGACAGAGTATCATCCTTATTGGATAAAATAGACAAGACAATGAAATAAGATTTCATTGGTTTAATTATAACAAAACCCCCTGCGATGTGCGTGATTGTAAACAGACTTTGTCCTAACGCATAAAGACACAGGGGGGTCACGCTGGTGCTGGTGAGCAGGTTCCCACCATTGTAAGGGAAAAGCCTAAAGGTATTATTGACCCCCCATCATTTGGACCCATGGTTCAAAGCCTTAATACACAACACGGCAGTTGCGGGGGGCTTGTTGTAATGTGAAAAACGCTTTATCGTATTCCCTCCTTATCCTAACGTATTATTTCATTTCTCTTTAGCAAGATAAAACACGGGTGCAGATTTGTTTGTATCCCACTATTTCAGGAGAGATATTGTATGAGTTTTACAATGATGCTTGCATTCATGCTGGTGCTGCTTGCTGTTGGCGCGGTCATTCTATATGTCATAAAAATGAAAATTGACCAGCAGAGACTTGATTTCCAAGAAGAACAACGCGTTGCCATGGATCAAGCCGCCAGAAAAGCTGAAACTCTGCTCAAGGAAGCGAAATTAGAGGCTCGCTCGCGTCTGCTTGAAATGAAAAGCACCTTTGATGCCGAGACCGAAGAGACCCGGGCTGAGTTGAAAAAAGAAGAACGCAGGCTTTCTAAAAAAAGTGAAAAGCTCGATAAAATAGAAGATCAATGTGTCAAAAAAGAAAAGTATATTGAGAAAAATGAACGGATTGTTGCAGAAAAGCTCGAATCTGTAAGTAAAAAAGAAGAATCATATACTCAGCTCCTTGAAGAGACAAAAAAAGAGCTTGAAAAAGTCTCAGGGATGACCCTTGAACAGGCCAAAGAGCTTTTGCTTAAAACGATGGAGGACGAAGCCAGGCACGAAGGCGCTAAGATGGTTAAAAAGATCACCACCGAAGTCAAGGAAAAGGCGGATAAAGAAGCGAAAAAGATTTTATCCACTGCCATCCAGCGTTATGCCGGAGACTATGTGGCTGAGCGTACGGCCTCTGTGGTAAACTTACCCGGAGATGAAATGAAGGGACGGATTATTGGCAGGGAAGGCAGAAATATTCGGGCTTTAGAGGCCGCAACCGGGATAGATCTGATTATAGATGATACTCCGGAAGCTGTTATTCTGTCTGGCTTCAACCCTGTCAGACGCGAGGTGGCAAGACTTTCTCTTGAAAAACTGATTTCAGATGGACGGATACATCCAGCACGAATTGAAGATGTTGTGGCGCATGCTACGGAAGAAGTTGACTTGGCGATCAAAGAAGCAGGCGAGCAGGCTGCCTTTGACTTAGGTGTGCACGGCATTGATCCGGAATTAATCAAGGTGCTCGGCAAACTTAAATTCAGAACATCCTATGCTCAGAATGTATTGCAGCATTCTGTTGAGGTGGCTTTTTTGGCCGGTGTTATCGCAGCTGAGCTTGGTTTGGATGTCAAGCTTGCCAAACGTATGGGGTTGCTTCACGACATTGGTAAAGCGGTGGATCATGAAGTGGATGGTGCGCATGCCATTATCGGTGCTAAGCTTGCTAAGAAGTATGGTGAACATCAAAGCGTTGTTGATGCGATTGCTGCTCACCACGAAGATCAAATGCCTGAAAGTGTATATGATTTCATTGTACAATCAGCGGATGCGCTTTCAGGGGCCAGGCCTGGTGCGCGAAAGGAGAGCCTTGAAAATTACGTAAAACGTCTGGAGGATCTAGAAAATATTGCAAATGCTTTTGATGGTGTGGTAAACACCTATGCCATTCAGGCCGGGCGTGAGATTCGGGTTATTACTGAAAGTGAAAAAATCACGGATGAAAGTGCGATGTTGCTTTCAAAGGATATTGCCCGCCAGATTGAAGAG
>NZ_OY781882.1:4045000-4047500 GCF_963677125.1 uncultured Desulfobacter sp.
CCGAGCTTTCACACCTGACGGACAAGACCGCCTGCGCGCCCTTTACGCCCAATAATTCCGAATAACGCTTGCGCCCCCCGTGTTACCGCGGCTGCTGGCACGGAGTTAGCCGGCGCTTCCTCCACTGGTACCGTCAATAACAACAACTATTAATTGATGTTAATTTCTTCCCAGTTGACAGAGCTTTACGACCCAAAGGCCTTCTTCACTCACGCGGCGTTGCTGCGTCAGGGTTTCCCCCATTGCGCAAAATTCCTCACTGCTGCCTCCCGTAGGAGTCTGGACCGTGTTCCAGTTCCAGTGTGGCTGATCATCCTCTCAGACCAGCTAACCATCGTTGCCTTGGTAGGCCTTTACCCCACCAACAAGCTAATGGTACGCAAACTCATCCCCAAACAATTGCTTTCAAGAAGAGGCAATCTTTCATCAATCTACTTGTGTAAACCGACTTTATCCGGTATTAGCTACCCTTTCGAATAGTTATCCCAGGCTTGAAGGCAGATTATCTACGTGTTACTCACCCGTGCGCCACTCTACTCAGGATTGCAAGCAATCCCTTTCTCGTTCGACTTGCATGTGTTAAGCACGCCGCCAGCGTTCATTCTGAGCCAGGATCAAACTCTCCAGTTATAATCCTTTACTAAAACTTTTTAAGGTCTACGCTAAAGCCATTAAGCTTTGAGCGTATTGTCATTGACCCGCTCTTTTCTTTTTTCACTGACCAATTTTCAAAGATCTAACTTTACAAAAAAGCTTCTTGAAGAAGACCGCTTTGCTTTGTCCCCTCAAGAAGACCGGCGTAATATGCAGGAAAATTTAGACTACGTCAAGCATTTTTTTTATTATTTTAAAAATTATTTTAAAATTGAGGGATCATATTTTGCCCTGTGGGTTGAAAGCACTGATACAACAGGCATCACAATGCCAGTCCTAAATAGTTGACTCACCAGGGCATTAACGTGCAGTTATCTCAATAAGCCCTATGCGAAAAGAGCTCATCATTTCTGGATTTTATCGGGCAGTATAAAAACCTCTATGTACTAATCAAAGCTAAGCCCGTATTGTCGATTTCCATACTTCTATTAAAAATTTAAATCATAGAAGATGTCCCTGCTGGATGGAAATTCTGGTGAACAATTGCATTAGCGACCCGTTCTCAAGCACCAATTCTGAAAACATGAGCCATCCAGAAAGATCTACACATTGGGGGTCAAGTGCAGATAACCCCAGGTTAACCAAGGCCTTCGGTTTGGTATTTCATCATACCGTCTTCTATACAGGAGGCCGGTAATTCGTTTTATACTGATTGACAAAATCCCTTGCAAATCCTTCAAGATCTGGAAATATCGTTTCTTCTGAAATTCCTGCCAAAACAGAAAGCTCTGACCTTATCCCCTCTTTAGCACAGGCAGGAATCTGTATCTTGTGAAGGAAGCAAGCATCTTTGTGTATTTTGGCATCCTCTATTGCAAGCTTTTCTAAAGAGTCTTTTTCAAATGAATGGAGCGTATAAATACCACTTTGTGCGATCATTCTATCAACCATTTGATCAGGGCTCAATGGAACAGGTGTTTGGTTCATAAAAATATCCATATTTTTATCATCAACTCGTAGTGATAACTTCTCTATCGATGGATCGTTTATTACCGTTCTCCAAGCCCCCGGTACACCTCGTAATTCCATAAGATGTTTAGCAGCCATAATCCAAACAACACCATCCTCATGCACATCAAGATTGCGTACCGCAAAATATGCAGCAACCCCAAGGCTTCTGGACCAATCAAGTAGGCGTGTTGGGAATCCGTATTGTTGCATTATCAAAAGTGCTGACCAAGCATTAGAAACATGATAACCCAATAATGGTTTTGATCTCAGACGAAACTCAACCCATAACCCATTTTCTATATTTACCAATTTATTTGGTTCGTTAGGAAACGGAGCCCTTAATAAACTTGGATTCAAATCATAACTAAATTTATCTGCACCGCGAAAACAAAAACCAGGAGATTCTACATCCCATCTTTGCTTCCATTTTCGATTTATAAATTTCAAAATATCTGCAAGAGCATTAAAATCACAGGCTGAAGCTGTTATGTGAATTTTTTCCATCGCTTACTTTTTGACCAAAAGATTAAACATAAAAAAATTATGTTAAGTTTCAAAAACTTATTCGACCATTTCTTATCAGCCTTTATATCTGTTGTAAAGAAACAGTGAATACATATTTTTATCAAATATGAAGGGCCTCAAGTACCGCTTTTGGATTTTTTGAAGCAACATGTAGCAGGGCTTTTGCAGGACCATCCGGTTTTCTTCTTCCTTGTTCCCAATTTTGAAGTGTCCTTACGCTGACCCCTATCATCATGGCAAACTCTGACTGTGAAACACTCAAAGATTTCCGAATCATTTTAATGTCCGGCACTTCAATCTCAAAAATTCTACTTGGCTTCTTTTTTCCGGTTTTTATATCACCGGCTTCTTTTATGCTTGAAAGCAACAT